>QEXZ01000130.1:0-2654 GCA_003160755.1 Methanomicrobiales archaeon | reverse complement strand
TTTAGATATGGTGTTCGACAAGTTTTACCAGGTTGACAGCACGCTGACCCGAGAAGCGGGTGGAACTGGTCTTGGACTTGCGATATGCAAGGGGATAATCGAAGCCCACAGAGGAAGAATAGGGGCGGAGAGCGAACTGGGTAAGGGAAGTACTTTTGTTTTCACGCTGGATAAATGGAGTGATTAAGTAGCTCTCTATAAATTCTGCTTTGGGAAATTCCAAATCCTAAATAGACTATTTGTTTTTATTGAAGCTTAGCGATAAATAGCCAAATGTGTTAATATTTGGTGTTACCCTATTTTATGTTTTTCGGTTTTACGAAAAACCGAAAAGCTTAAATAGGGACACCTGCATATTTATAAACAGGTTCGTTTAAAAAAAGGCGAAGTATAAGATATAAAAAGAAGGGGGTAAAAAGAAAAGATGAAAAAAGAAGAAGCAAAAATAGAAGCAAAAGCGTTGGTTGTGCTCATGGCGTTTCTCCTGGGCGTTTTTTCAGTCGCCGCTGTCGCCGGTCAGGTAGCACCGCCGCAACCAGTACTCAACCTCGGAGCTGTCGTGGTGGGGTTAGAGGCGGGTGTCGCGGGTCATGCATCACCGCCAACGCAGCCTGCGCCAGAAGTAGTATCCGAACAAAGCGAAGAAGAGCAGCAAATGGATTACAAAATATTGCAAATCTCGCCGAAGCACGAGTGGTTCGAGCTGAAACCCGGCGGTGAAAAAGAGTTTACAGTAAAGGTAAAAAACAAGGACGAAGAAGCAGTATCCACAAGCCCACGCATTGAGGTTCAACCGTATGGCGAGTACTTCCTTGAAGAAGAGTGGATAACAGTTGAACCAGGTAGCGCAGATATAAATGCAGACGGTGAGCAAGAATACACCGTTACAGTGAAAATACCAGAAGATGCAGAAATCGGTCATTACAGCGCACAAATCGTGTTCACTAATGATACGATGCCAACACCGTATCCAGCACCGTTCCCAATGTACGTGAACTCGCTAAGTCTATCAATACAAGTTTGGGAACCGCCGAAGATAGTGGTACAGCCACAATACATACATGACAGGGTAAAAGCGGGACAGAGCCACGAGTATGAGATACAGTTTGAGAACAAAGGCGACAAAGCGATTGCGATAAGTCCGGAAATTGGTGGAGAAGAGAGGTGGCATGGACCTTTCGAGAACACGATTCCCGAGGGTTGGCTGACAATAGATGCACCTGCGAAAGTTGAGGCGAACTCGAAGGCGACGGTAAAGGTGACGGTGAATGTGCCAATAGATGCGAAAGGAAGGTACGAGAGCGGCATCAACTTGAACATAGATGACCCTTCGATAGAGCGATGGAACCAGGAAGTGCACATTGGCTTAGAAGTATGGAAACAACCCACAACGCCGTTCAGAGAAGGTTTCGCGGTGAAACAGGGAGATAAGTTCAGCGTTGTGGTCACTGCCGGACAGCATGCATACGATAGATATGGTGGAGGAGCGGAAGAAAAAGAAGAGCCTTCTTTCGATGTTACACTGACAACTCCTGAAGGAGGTAAACTGACATCAGAGCCGTCAAAAACGGTCAAAAAAGGAGAGGTAAGCCTGGGTATGGATTATTTACCGCCCTGGGAAGCGTCAAGCGAAGGAATGTATCACGCGATGAGCACGGAGTACAGCGAAACATACGAGATAACTAACGCAACCGGTGGAGCCTGGACGCTGGATATACTGCCGAGGAACGCAGAGAGATTTGAGTACACAATAGAGATAGGGGAATGAGTATAAAAGGCGAAAGGACTCATTCCTTTTTTAATTTTTCCGAAAGGAAAATGGGGAGCGATAAAAAATGAGTAAGAAGAAAATCGTGGCGGTAATTGCAGCAGTTGTAGTGGTTGCTGCTGGTGGTGTTTATTTAGCGCTGCCGACACTCGAGCACGGGCTTAGTCCTGCACCCGATTCAGAGTTAGACCTGCACATGAATGTAGAATTTTTCGGTATGGGCATCAACGAAGAAACGAAAACGAGCATCGTATCGGAGGTCTTAGCTGAGATAACGCCGTATAAAGGCGTGAAGTATAATAAGGTGAACATCTCAGCCACGAAGAATGGTGAAGACCATGACCTCAGGGTTATCTGCTTCTCAGATGCGTGCGAATACCCGGATGTCTATGATTTCACGTATTATGGTGCGAGTAAACAGTTAGTTCAAAACAGATACGTACTTGAGGCGATACCGCCGAATGAAAGAGCAAAGGCAATCTCAGTCGCAATTCAGAATGAAGATGCTGCGAATCTGATGAGGACAAACAGTTTGGAAAGTGTGACGCCAACTGTTAGAAGGGTGCTTCCGGAGACTGCGGAGAAGTTTTACTTGCCAAAGACTCTGCTCAGCGTTACGTGGACGCTGTTTGGTGAGTATCCTGTGGTTGTTTCTGTATTGGTTGACCCTGATGAGGGGAAGGGTGTGAATGTGTGGAGTAATTTGGAAGTAGAAAATAAAGGAGGGGAAATGGAAAAAAATGAATGGTAAAAGTTTGGTAGAAATGCAAATACCGACAGAAGAAGTAGAAAATGTAGATGAACTCATTAGCGAGGGATATTATGGATGCAGAAGCGATGCAATCAGAGATATAATCAGACGCGGAGCGGCGCAGCTTAGATCGGG
>QEXZ01000013.1 GCA_003160755.1 Methanomicrobiales archaeon | reverse complement strand
CGAGAAAATATGAAGATGTAAAACATAAAATGTAAATCTAACCAATATCTTCTGCATAGTACCCTCTTCTTGTGTTAATCTCGTGAAATCTCGTGGTTTTTTTCGCCTCAGCTAAACACACACCCGAAAAGTAACTACAAGATTAAGGATGGAAAAGACTAATTTTCCCCTTTATTTTCTTTTACTACTTCTCTTTCACTTTTTTTGAAACCCCACAAACCCCTTAAACCTTCGGAATAATAATCCCTCCCCTCTCCTTCTCCTTCTTCGCCTTTGCCTTCATCTTCCCGCTCTTTTCCCCTCAAAGCAACGAGTTCTTTTCTCACTGCCCGCTCTACCAACTCATATAGGTTCTCACCCTGTTTTATCGCTTCTATCTTTACATCCCTCCACAGCTCATTGTCTATCTTTAGGGATGTTACTGCCCTATCTTTTTTAGCTTCCGCTTTTTCTTCTTTGCTCATCAAACTACCTCTATAAGCACACACTACTATAATACTTTATTTATAGGTATAAAAATTTTTCTGTTCCGGAGATGCCGAAGAATGTGCGGCGTTCCGCTCCAGCCCCTCCATTTTCTCCGCTGCACCAACTCCGCATCCGCAGTTCCGCAAAATCAATTGCACCTTGCAAATTGCACTCGCTTAAAAAGCTGCATGGTGGGCTGCGAGGTGCTACGTGGGGTTGGCATCTAAAGCCCGCTCCACGCCCACAACTTCGCATCCGCAGCTCCGCAAAATCAATTGCACCTTCGCAATTGCAACCGCCAAAAAATCCGCTTAAAAATTTGCGTGGTGGGTTGCGAGGTGCTACGCTACGTGGGGTACTCCACGCATTCCAACTTCGCTGCTTCGCTATCGCACCGCAGCACCGCAAAATCAATTGCAGTTCGCAATTGCACTCGCCCAAAAATTTGCGCGGTGGGCTGCGATGTGCTACGCGGGGTTTGCATCTAAAAGTCTGCTAAATGTTAGGGGGGCTTAGGTGCAAAGCCTGCCACGCCTCCAACTCCGCTTCCGCATCACCGCAAAATCAATTGCAGCTTGCAAAGGCATCGCCGAAAAAGCTGCGTGGTGCGTTGCGATGTGCTAAGTGGGGTTGGTACTTAAAGCAGCACCGCAAAATCAATTGCAGCTTGCAAATGCAGTCGCCGAAAAATTTGCATGGTGGGCTGCGATGTGCTACGCGGCATTCCATTCCGCTCCACGCCTCCAACTCCGCATCCGCACCTCCGCAAAATCAATTGCATCGCGCAAATTGCAGTCGCAAAATTTGCACGGCGGGCTGCGATGTGCTACGCGGGGGTGGCACATAAAGTATAAAAGTTGCACCCTGAGTTACCTTTACAACCCCTCAAATGAAAGCATTTAATAGATTTCTGATTTGTCCTTCAACATACTTACATATTCCTCTAGAGTTTTTGTGCAGTCAATAAAGTCTATTAGCTCTTTTTTCTTATCAAATTTTAGTTGATTACGAATTTTAGAAAGTAGGTAATCATTGCAGTCCTTACTGCCGTGACTTAATTTTGTACGGATTAGAGTTTTCTCTCCTCCAACAACAAGAATATAGTAGACATGTTTCTTTCCTTCTTCCTTGATAAAACCCTTTCCTGTCAAAGCTGAATCTATTTTTCTTGCCTTAATAATCATTTTGGGTTTTTTACGGCTCTACCAGCACTAAATTTAAAATTTTTCTTTTAAGCTCTCGAGCACCCACTGTCAGCTTTTCATCTACCTCCTTTGCATACACCTCGTATAGTACATTAAACTCTTCCTGAAAATCTTCTTCACATTCATCCAGAGTAGGAGCAGAAACTGATATATCTAACGGTTCATAGTAAAGTGAATATCCCTCCTCTGATAACATCCATTCCACATTTATCGGAGATTTTAGTTTTATTATTTGTTCACCATGGCGAATCTTATTAAAAGTTTCTCTTCTCTGTAATTCCAAAGGTGGTTCTTTTTCCCACCTATAAGGTTCCCTCGTCCCTTCAATTTCAAGTATATTCTTAGTTATTTGATCAAGAATTGCTGAAATCTGGGCAGGTGTTATTTCGGTAGTTGGGACAGTAAAAGACCTCTGTATCAAGTATTTTTCATATTCTCCAACTTCAAGAGGACTTACAGCTTTTTTAGTTATTCCAATGTCCCGATAGACTGCACCCTTTCCCTCTCTAATGGTGCCTTTAACTTCTCCAGTTTCGATATCCCCATCCATAGTAGCAGGAAACGTCAATTCCATTTTTATTTTATGCTCCTAATGACTGAATTATTTTGGAAATTAAATCATCCACTCTATCATGAAAGGAACTAATTTCCTCTATATCCATTGAGCGGTATATGAGATGTACTGTAAACCTATTACGAGGGCTGCTTGGACTCGGTTCTATGATTACTTCGGTAAAGTAATTTTTATCTCTCAATGTAAATGTATTATTAATTTTTAACCCAGCTATGGTCACTCTACGTTCTTTTAAAGGCTCCAAATTTAGTTTTGTGGATTCATTCAAAACTTCAACTGGCTCTTCATCCGACTTCACTGTTACATTTGCAATAATTTCGTAGAAAGAAACAACAACATCCATGTCATACCCTTCACTTGGAAGTATGTCAGTAGCGACTTCTTTGAATATCGTACTAACATCTTTTGGTTCTTCTCCAATTGTGTTAAGTGCACTCGCTACAAAATTAAGCTCTACATTTGTTTTGCCTTTTACACCCATAACAACTCTTGAAGGCACAACTCCAACACGTGACTCAAATTGTGGCTCTCTGGATATATCATATTCACGTGTCTTCAATGCTTCTCTTACTCTACTCCATAATCTGTCAAGGTCATGCCCCGGCTCGAATTTAATACCAATATGGTAAGGTTCATATCTTTCTATTTCCATTTTTCGCTCCCACCTACCAAAGTATCTACTTTTTGATATAAAAAGGGATATGTTTTTTGATAGATTTTTTGCTATAAAATTTAAATATGTTTTTGGATATAAAAAATTTTAGTGTATCTTGGGTCCCTGCTATAATGGTTGGAATATGAACATCCGAAAATTTGCATACTCTCTCGCAATTGCCATTTTAAGCTATCGGCATTAATCGCAGGGGTTATAGTGGTTGTGGTGGATTGGAAAAACACCGCCACCGCATCACCGCAAAATCAATTGCACCTTGCAAATTGCACCCTCCCCCCCCGAAAAATTTGCAGTGGTGTACTGCGATGCGCCACGCTGGCTTTGCACCTAAAGCCCCAGCCGTGCCACTTCATTTCCTTCTCAAAAGATATGCTACTGCCAATAATCCTGCGATTGCGAATACTCCTCCGAATCCTGGTTCTTCAGGTGCTTCTGCAGCGGGTACTGATGTAGGCGTTGCTGTTGGACTTGTCATTTGGGTCGGGGTTGCCGTTGGTGTTACAGTTAAGGTTGGTGCTATTGGTGGAGTTGTTGGAGAGGTAGCAACTGTAGGAGTAGGTGCTGGAGTTGGAGGGGTTGGTATGTACTTTTCAAACCATTCGAAAATTCTACGATTTCTATCCACTGCTTGTTCTTTTAATCCATGGCCTCCTTTAGGATAGATCACTAACTCATAAGGTTTACCTAACTCGTCTAATGACCGCCACGAGAAAATCCCAACATTACAATTCTGTCAGCGTCCATAAAGGAAATACTTTCAGCTAGGGGAATCAAATTCAGAACGTCGTTGATATCACTGCCTCCGAATTCTTCCTTCCCCTGCCCGCCGTCATTCCCTCTATATTGAGAAGCCAATACCACGTAGCCATTTGAAGATAGATAGAAGAGATATTCTAACGTTGACACGTCAATTTTACCGAATTCACGATTCCCTCCTCGGTTGTAAATTATTACCGGGAATTTTTGATCTTCATCTTTTGGTTTTAATATGAATCCAACAACTTCTAATTCATCACTGAGGTACCTAATTTTATAACATTCCACCGCCTCACCGTAAGTGGTATCAGGTTCTACTTTCTCAGATGGTATGTGTTTAGCTGAGACGAAAAAAAAACCACGAGATTTCACGAGATTAACACAAGAAGATAATACTACACAGGATATATTGGTTAGATTTGCATTTTAGGTTTTACATCCTCATAATATTTTCTCGTTGTATATAAAGTATAGCTTCTTTCTATTTAAGACACGGATTTACACTGATTTACGCAGATTTATTTTAGTTTAACCGTGTTGATTCTTATCATCTGTGTTAATTAAGCCCTTTCCGGGCTTGCGGGAATGTGGGCAGAGCCCACAAGCGTTAATCTGTGTCCATAATTTATTTTCTGTTTTCTTGTGAAAATCTGCGTAATCTTGTGGTTAGCTAAACACGTACCTCAGATGAAACTATTTTTCCATTAGAGTCGCTTAATAAGTTTAAATCCTGTATTTTCTCCCAATCTATGCGTTGACAGTTGCAAACTTGTATGCATAGGAGGTGCCGTTTTTTGGTTGCGTACCCAGAACCATCTCGTCGTCTATGTCGCCGTAGTACATCCAATCGTGTATGTCGATAGAAATTTTTATCCCTTCCATTATTTTCTTCACTATCCCTATCTTCTTTGCTCATACAACCTCTACAAGCACATACTACTATAATACTTTATTTATAGATATAAAAACTTTCCAAATCCAAAGAGGAAGGTCAAGCAAGAAAAGAAACATATAGTTTTTTCTTTTAGCACAGGTTTTCTTTTGTAAAAAGAAAAAGTGTTTTGTAAAGGTTTTTGCGGAGCAAAAAAGTTTATGCTACGAAAAGATGAGATACAGCATATAGGATGGTTGGCAAGGATAGAGTTGAGTGAAACAGAGAAGGAACTATTTGAGAAGCAATTGAGCTCGATATTAGATTATTTCGCCGTGCTGGATGAATTAGACACTGAAGATGTAGCGCCCACATATAACGTAATTGGAATAAAAGACGTGGTAAGGGAAGACGAACCGAAGGAGGGTTTAAGTCAGTCGGAAGTGCTGCGGAATGCCCCAAAGAAAGAGAGGGGGTATTTCAAAAGCCCGAGAATGCTGTAATGTAAATCCATTATCTTAAAAATAGTGCTTTATCACCGCAGAGAGCGCGAAATTAGAGGTTTAGTTTATTAGCGGTTCAGCTCGTTAGCTAAACATCCAAACCTCTAAACCGCTATCTTCTGTGTGCTCTGCGGTGGAATTTAAGGACTTCACAATTTCACTAAAAACTTCGACCGTGTCAACTACTGCCTATTTAAGACGCAGATTTACACTGATTTTTTCATCTGTGTTAATCTGCGTTAATCCGTGTCAACAATTGATTTTCTTGTCTTGAACCTCGTTTATTCCACGTTCAAGAACTGTTCCAGCATCTCGAGCTCTACTTCCATATTCAGTATTTCGACTGGCTCACATTTATCGTAGATATTCTTCATGTTACCCCGTTTCTTAAACGAAGCAAGTCGCCGCACTTCTTTCACCTGTTCTTTCGAAAGTTTCTTCGTCTCTATCGCTCCCGCAGCTTTCGCTTTCTTCACTATTTCCACACCTACTTTGCTTCTCAGTATCACGGTTGACCATCCAAGTTCGGAACCTATCGAACCAACCGAGAGGTCTGCGAACTCAGCTGCGAAATCATAGCAATATTCGCACGCTTCGCGCATACAGTCACGCATCTTCTTTATCGGCGTCTTTATCTCCTCTCCCGCCTTCGTATGAACGATAAAACTGCCCTTTTTTATGTTGAATTTCTCAACGTCTTCTATGCTCGTGCCCAGCTCCACGAGCTTATTTTCGAGCGAGTGCATGTCAAAAGTTTCAGAGCACATCAGCCCTATCTGTAACTTCACGCGGTCCGCACCGACGTCAAAACCCGTAGATAATTGAACCTTGCGCATTCCCTGTATATGACACGGCAGCCCAACGAGTGCAACGTTTTTATAACCCTGCTCAAGAGCGTCGCCAACGCCCGATACGGAAGGGCATTGCGTGTATTTCGAGCCAGCCGCAGCTAATACATCCTCCTTTTTTGTCGCCACGAAAGGTTCGGGCGTCCAATTTTCTGACGTCTTCGACACCACCGCAGCGTCTATCTCGCCCTGCTCAAGCAAGTTCACAAGCAATGCCGATACAACGCCACCGTCCTGCGCGCGCGCTCTTACCGCTTCATCAGTCGCTCTCGCAGTTAATATGTCACCCTGGTAGTATCCCAACAGATTATCGGTTCTTATCTCGCCAAATACTGCTCTCTCTACCTCAAAAGGAGCGAAGCTCGTACGTGGGCAGAAATCGTAGCAAGCACCATATATCTCATGGCATTTCTTCTTCGTTATCGGTATCTCGTTCTCGTAGGTTATGTATTCTTTACAAAACGCACCACAAGACCCGCAGTAGCAGCACAATCCATTATATATCACTTCCCGTTCCAAATCCATTATGTTCCCCTTACGTTTCATCTCTCTGCCTCCTCTAACTCCTCAACCGCTTTTCGATACAATTTCTTTGCATCTTCCAAATGCGAATGCAACTGCAAGTGACCTTCGCTCATTTTTCTTTTATTTCTCGTTTTATTTTAATTCTATCCTACCTCTTTATACTTCCCACCAACTTCCGCAGCATATCCTTATATTCCTCTTCCATCCTTGGCGATATGTTCGTAAAACTCATCCGCGCATTTGGATGATAGTACTGATCAATAGAAACCGCACGCATCAACGGCTCAGTTGCGAAATTCTTTATGCACGACAGCATCTGCGATGCGTAATAATAGAGGATGCCATAGAATATCACAAAATCGTAATTCCCGCCACCATCCAGACCCTTCCAGTTCGGGTCGCGCAAACAATTGGTGAGCTCATGCAGGTTATAATAAGTCACGTTCTCCGTGTACTCCTTTTCTACGAATCCTTTCATGCTGTGTCCCGTTGCTGCAATAGGAATCCCCTTTTTGCCTATTTCTATTGCTATATCCAAAAAGAAATCACCCCGCAGTAGCTCCGAGCCAACAACGAGCAGAGGCCTCTTTGCACTTGTGATATAACTCCCTATCACTTCCGGCGGTGCTGTCCCTCCTATCTCAGGACCCGCGATATTCGCCACGTCAAACGGTATTTCCATTACCATCTTATCTCCTCCCGCATCTTCATAACTATACAATCACCGCCCCTCATTTCTTCCTCCTTATCAGCCTTTCTAAATTCGTCGGATTAAACGACGGGTTGTATGCCCTTATTGGGCCTTCTACTATCTTCTTCGTCTTCCAGTCTATCTTCCAGCTTTGCTCATCTTCCAGCTTCTTCAGTAATTCATTCCGCGTAGCAATTGGGAGGTCGCTTGCAGTTCTCACGAATAGATGCCAGTCAGGCGGATACGTATTGAGATACTTCAGACTGAGGTCAATATAATGTGTCAGCTTTATGGAACGCCCGCGGTCAGTATCCGAAGGCCTGATGCATAGTTTTGCCATCATCGGCATCGCCTCCTCCACCGTTTCACAGGCTACGAGTAAATCCTGCGGTCCAGGCTCCACATAAACCTTCGAACCATCAGTAGCGTCTATCAGCGTCCAATCTTCTTTTATGTCCGGGCGACCCATGAACGCCCTCCGGTATTTCACTCCATGAGGTCCCACCACTGCGGGAACTCCAAGTCTGTTGAAGCCCGTAGCGATAGAAGCCGCCTTCTGCGACATTGCGCCCCACGCGACACCACACGCACCTACGCGGCTTAAGATGTAATCCGCTATTTCCTCATAATTGCCACGCAGCGGTCTTCCCGCGAATATACTTGCTACTTTTATCGCGGCATCGTGTATGTGCGCATTGGAGACGCACGAGCCTATGTTCAGCACGCCACCGGCATCGAACCCGCCATGATGCGCCTCGTACAGCGTTTTCCCTTCTTCATCCTTCCAGAGCGCACAATCAATCGCCATGCAGCCTGTCAACGTAACGATATAATTCCGTTCTGCGAACTCCTTTACTATTAGCCACGCATCCTTCGTGCCATTGGGATAATTGCCACAGCCTATCGGTGCTATAATACCGGGAATAGTGCCCAGAACAAGCGGAGCACCCACGTCCCGTATCTCACTGTCCCATACAGGTCCCCTGCCTACTCGCATCTTTCCCTTCTCTGCTTTCAACTGCGGATACGCCGCTTTTGTTACCACGTCCACAATAGGGATGTGTTTCTTACATACCTGCTCACATCTGCCACAGCCGACACAGATGTCGAACAAGTCGGCAAGAGGTTTTACATTGCCCGCTGCGGCACTTTTATTCGCCTTGCCAATACGAAGCCCGTTTGGACATGCAAGTGTGCAGCTACCACACTGGATACAGTCGTTAACGTAACGTGTGAACTCGGCATCGCTGAGTATGTAGCTTAACCCTTTTCGCTTCTTATCCACTTGCAGTGCCGTCCTGACCGCAACCTCACCCACCTGGTCAGGCTCGAGTATTACGACTCCCAGCACACGGCCGCTCACTAAATCATCCACTATTTTATCCGGGTCGTCATCAGTGCGATCCACCAGCCCGTGCATTGCCTTGTCGTTCGTTGCGATCATAGGTGAATGAGTGTGCTGGCAAAGTTCTAATACGTCTGCACGGATGCACTGCTCGTCTATCACCACGACGTCGGCAATGCCCGCACGCAGCACACGCAGTTGCCTTCCCAGTGCGGATACTACTTTCGCTTTATTGTACACTCGCGTGGTGTCAATAGACGTACAGCAGATGCCGCCGAGTTCTACCTTGTCGTCAAGCCTGTTTTCCGTTAAATACACGCCTATATCGGCAGCCGGCGGTACGTTATGCCCTATAACAATAATAACCGGTTTATTCGTGTCAATCGTTCCTATTCCTACGTCCACCAGCGGGACGTCAGGTCCATCGCCCGCAAAGCTCGTGGGCATGCCATAACACGCAATCTGAAGGATATCCGCCGCTTCTTTGCTCAGCGAATCAAGCATACCCATGTGCAGCGTTTTCGACTCGAAGTCCATGTACGAGCCCTCCTGACCTGTGTGAAGCGCATCTGCTAATTGAACTATCTGCTCTTCAATGTAACTGAACACTTTATCGTAATCGCCGATTGTCTTCGGTTTTATTCCGCATACCAATCTCGTTAAGGGCGCTTCTATATTTACCTTAGGGCCGAAATCTATCGGCACGTCACGCCCAAACTTGTTTATCATGTCGTGCAAAAGGTGCCTTCCATGTGCACAATGCGCACTACAGCCTATTAAACAGGCGAGAAGCACAATCCTTCCTTGCTGTGCGTCCATTCTTATTCCACATGCACCTTTTTTATTCCCCGTGAGGTCGCATTTGCCGTACGTGCAAAGACAGCACATATCACATAGCGGTGCGTAAAAGGGCTTGTAGCGATTCAATAGCTTGAAGTCCCAATCTCGAAGCGTGGCTATCCGTGGCATCGGATGCGGGCCCATCGGCTCCCATTCCTCTTCTTCCTCTATTATCTCACCTATGTTTATCCGCACGTTTTGCAACTCAGGGATGGCAAATATTCCGCCTTTTTTTATTTCTTCCATCTTCACTTTTTCAAATTTTATTTCCGTGTTCTCTCTATTTTAAAGACTGCCTATTTAAGTTTTACTATTTTGTTCGGTCAAACTTTCCTTCATGAAAAAGTACAAAAATAAATATGCATCTTTTGTTGACACAGATTAACGCAGATTGACACAGATGATAATATAGCGGTTTAGCGGTTTGGTCAAAGGGACTGAGCCGCTAACGAGCTAAACCTCTAAGCTCGCTTAATCCATGTAAATCTGTGTCTTAAATAGAAGGAAGCTATACTTTATATACGACAAGAAATTAACGCTCTCGCAACTCCTCTATTTCCAAAAGGAACTTATCAGCCAGCTCGCTCAATCTCGTCGCCTGTTCGCTCATTTTCCTGAGCGTGTTGACGGAACCCGCGATGAGAAGCCGCAGGATTTGATAGTTCTCCTTCCAGGACAAGAGTCGCTTGAGTTCTTCTTTCCCTATTTCATGATACCATTCGTCGTGTCGCCAGATGAGAATCATACCCAGGATGCTTACCGCTTCCTCTGCTTTCAGGTCTTCCAATCGTGAGAGTTTGAAAGGGAGTTCCGCAAGGATGAACTCCAATGGATTGCTGACTGCAGGTAATTCCGCCAATGAAACACGCACATACTTCATAATAGCAGGTAACGCAACGAAGAGTTCAGGTGTCCTTACGTGCCCGCCGAAGTATGCGAGAAGCGCCCCTTTGGGTGTTATCATGTAAATCTCAGCGCCCCTTTTACCTTTAGCAACCTGCTGGATTATATATGCCGCATCCATCTCAGGAAGCTTCCGTAGAACGGTTGAATACGGTATCGCCGTGTCCTTTGAGATGGCATATTTGCTGGATGGTCCTTTTTTGAGCAGGTATTCGAGAATGGCCCCGATATATTCATATTTCGGCATTTTTGTGATATGTTATATTCATTATTGGATATGAACATAAAAGGATAGATGTTTATGTGAGTTGAATAAAAGAATTTAAAAAACAAAACAAAAAAGTTGGTGGAAGTCAAAAATGGATGAGTGGACACCGAAAAGGATTGAAGAGCTTTTTAAACGGGATATCCATGAACTTGGGGAGTTCGCAGATTCCATCAATCGGATGAGTGGAAATATCGTGACATTCGTTGTTAACCGGCATATAAACTACACGAATATATGTGTTTCCAAATGTCCCCTTTGCGCTTTTTACCGTGATGCTAATGACGGTGATGCGTATTTCATGAGTATCGAGGCGGTGCTTAAGAAAGTTGCGGATGCAGTAAAAGTGGGTGCTACGGAGCTTCATATTGTCGGCTCACTCAATCCAGAAATGAGCATAGAATACTTCGAGGGCATTTTCGGGCAGATAAAGAGAAGATTCCCACACGTTATTATTAAAGCGTTGACCGCCACTGAAATTTATTTCATTTCACAGGTCGAGGGAATGAGCGTTGAGGAAGTGCTCTCAAGGCTGCGAGATGCGGGACTGCAAGCAATGCCCGGCGGTGGAGCGGAGATTCTGGCTAATGAGATACGGGAAGTCATCTGCCCGAACAAAATAAAAGCGGCGGAATGGCTTCGAATAATGGCGATTGCACACCGCCTCGGAATAAAAAGCAATGCTACGATGCTCTTTGGGCATATTGAAAAGCCAGAACACCGCGCTGCTCATTTATACAAGCTCTGGAAGTTGCAGGAACAGACAGGTGGCTTTGTCTCCTTCATCCCTCTTCTTTTCTATCCTGAAAACACGGAACTCAATGCGTTGGGACTTGTAGAAGAAAAAACGGATTCTATGGATGTCCTCAAAACGATTGCGGTTTCAAGAATCGTTCTGCGGAATTTCGACAGTATAAGGGCTTACTGGGTTGCACTCGGCGAGAAGCTTGCTCAAGTCGCTTTGAATTACGGTGCGAACGATCTGGATGGAACGCTTATGGAGGAAAGGATTACGCATGCAGCGGGTGCTAAAACACCGCTTATGCTTTCGACAAATAAGGTTCTGAGCATTGTGAAGGGAGCTAACAAGATACCGGCGGAACGAGATACATTTTACAATATCCTGCGAGTGTATTCGTAACTAACATGAACACAACGATAAAGATTGGGAATTTCGGGTTCGTGAATAACTTCTTACCCTATTACTGGCTTGAGCAGAACGGGGCGAGGGTAATTGAAGCATCACCAAGAAAGCTAGTAGAAAAGTTTGAAAAAGGGGAAGTCGATTTCGCTCCCGTGCCTTCGTTCTATTATATCAAAAACAAGGATAAATTAAGAAGCTATGATTTCTGCATCGCATCGAGGAATAGCGTTTTGAGCGTTATTCTCGTTTCGGAAGGGAAAATGCTTGATGGCGGATGTATTGCAGTAACAAATCAAACATTAACATCGGTAAATCTACTTAAAATCATCCTGCGTGAGCGAGGGCGGAAAAACAAGGTTGCGCGCGTGGATGAAAGTAAAGCAAGCGAATTACTCAAGCACTGCACTTATGCACTCGTTATTGGTGACGAAGCAATCAAGGCGAGGATGAAGTACAGCGTTGTTATGGACTTAGGGGAGGAGTGGCGTGACTTAACGGGCTATCCGATGGTTTTTGGAATTGCCGTATCGAGGAAAGAGCGGGATATGAGTGAGGTGAACAAGGCAGTTATGGAATCAACCGCGTGGGGGAAGAGGAATGCCGATGTAGTTGTGGCGGAAGCGGCGAAGAAGTTCGGGATGCCCGTGGAGTTCCTCCGCGAGTATTTCAACACGCTTACGTATCAGATGGGCGCGGAAGAAAGGAAAGGGCTTGAACTGTTCGAGGAGAAGTGCTATGAATACGGATTACTCTGAATGTAAGGAACTTTATGTGGAAAAGAATCAGGCAGGCGCGGATTTGAGTTTTAAAGAGGCGCAGCATCTATTTGAACTGCCTTTACCTGTTATTGGCGGAATCGCAGATGAAATAAGGAGAACGAAGTGTGGCGAGCTTGTAACATTCGTTGTTGATAGAAACATAAGCTACACGAACCGGTGCGTATCGAGATGCAAATTCTGCGCCTTTTACGCTAAAAGCGAAGCACAAAGCTATATTTTGAGCAAGGAAGAGATATTGAGGAAAATTAAGGAAACGGTTGATGTGGGCGGGACGCAAATCCTCATTCAAGGTGGGCTGACGCCGGAAATAGGTATTGAATGGTTTGAAGATTTGTTTTCCGCTATAAAACGTAAATTCCCCGGCGTACAGCTTCACAGCCTGTCGCCTCCGGAGATTGATTTCATTGCGGGGAACGAAGGGATGAGCATACGAGAAACGCTGGAAAGGCTGAGAGAAGCGGGGCTTGATTCTCTGCCGGGCGGCGGTGCGGAGATACTGAGCGATAGCGTTCGAAGGGTTATCAGTCCGAATAAGGTCAGCGCTGACGGTTGGATTGAAGTAATGGAGACCGCACACGAGATGGGAATGAAAACAACGGCGACAATGATGTTCGGGCATATTGAGCACAACGAAGACATTCTGGAACACCTTTTCAGGATACGCGATTTGCAGAACAAAACGGGAGGCTTCACTGCTTTTATACCCTGGACGTTTCAACCGAAGAACACGGAACTCTACGACATCATAAAGGAGCCGGTATCGGCAACGCGATATTTGCAGGTGTTAGCGATTTCGAGGGTTGTTTTGCACTCCGTAAGGAATATACAGGCTTCGTGGCTCACGCAGGATTTTGAAGTGGATAAGCTGGCGCTGTTTTTCGGTGCAAACGACTTCGGCGGCACGATACTTGAGGAGAACGTTGTAACTGCAGCGGGGAAGGAGTACAAACCGGCAAAGGTGGAGGAGATCGTCAAAGCGGTGAAATCGGTTGGTAGACCGGTAGCGCAGAGGAATACGGGATATGAGGTGTTGTAACCACAAGATTACACAGATTTTCACGAGAAAATGTAACAAGAAAAAATAAATTATAGACGCAGATTAACGCAGATTAACACCGATAGATGATAAAAATCAACCGGGTTAAACTCAAATAAGTCTGCGTAAATCCGTGTAAATCTGTGTCTTAAATAGGAGGCAGTTACACTTTATATACAAAGGCAAAGGATGTCAGAAATCAGAAGTTTGTTTTCTATTTTTTACTTTCTGTCTTCTGGTCTGAGGGTTAATCTCGCGGAATCTTGTGTTTTTTTTTCCATACCTCTATGATTTTATAATCGTTTGAATCGTAATAGAAATAAGGCAAAAGTGATAAAATTAAGCTATGAAAAGGGAACAATAGTGGTAAAGAGCAATTTCAAGCTGCCACATACCGTATGGGATATTAGATCAAATAGTTACAGATGCTTGCCCATGTTTTATAAGGATTTGATAGACTATCTAAAACTTTCTGGACTCGATTACGAAGACAACGTTCTTGATTTAATGCCCATGCAGAATTTAGCCTGCAATTTGACCCTGCACGATTATCAAAAAGATGCAATGAATAAATGGCTGCAAACAAAGAGTGGTGCTTTAGTCCTGCCCACCGGTGCTGGCAAGACAGTAATAGGAATAAAAGCAATTTCAGTGCTGAATGTTCCAACGCTGATTGTAGTGCCGACTTTAGAGTTGATTCAGCAATGGAAAAAAGAACTGCAGAACAAATTGGGAATTGAAGTTGGCACGTACAGCGGCGAGAGACACATATTAAAGCCAGTAACAGTAGCGACTTATGATACCACATATTTAAGGGCTGAGGAACTTGGAAACAGGTTCCTTCTCCTGGTCTTCGATGAGGTTCACCATCTGCCTTCGCCGGGATATGCGAACATAGCAGAGATGTTTATTGCTCCTTACCGGTTGGGACTGACCGCAACGTATGAACGAGAAGATGGACTGCATAAAGACCTCGAAAGACTGATCGGTGGGAAGGTTTATGAAATAGGCATAGATAAACTGAGCGGAAAACATTTGGCTGAATATGAGACGAGAAAAATCGTTACCGATTTAACTGGTGATGAAAGGGAGGAATATGAAGAATACCACTCGGTATTCACTGATTTCTTGAAAAGAGAGCACATAATCCTGAAATCACCCAAAGATTTTAGATTGCTCGTGATGAGAAGCGGTCGTGACGCAAGGGCGAGAGCGGCTTTGCTGGCAAGAAATAAAGCGAGGAGAATAGCGTTAAACTCGAAATCGAAGCTGAATGCGCTTTCTGAAATTCTGGAGAAACATTTTGGTGAACGAATGATAATATTCACGGAGCATAATTCTTTGGTCTATGCAATTTCAAAAGAGTTCCTCATACCGGCAATCACGCATACGACACAGAAAGAGGAGCGTGCGGAAATCCTGAATAACTTCCGAGAGGGAAAATATAAGGTGGTAGTAACCTCAAAGGTTCTGGAGGAGGGCATTGATGTTCCTGAAGCTTCGGTTGGTGTTATACTAAGTGGAAGTGGCAGTAAAAGGGAATACAAGCAGAGATTGGGTAGGATATTGCGAAAGAAAGAGGGGAAACTCGCAGTTCTTTACGAAATCGTATCAAAAAAGACAACTGAAATTGCAATATCAAGGAGGCGTAGAGGCACGAAAGCTAAGACGTCCGAGTGAGAAAATATTGAAAGGAAAGTTTAGGGCAAAGTTTAAATATGCCTAACAACAAAAGTATAAACCATGGATATAATATCCTTTCCCGTTCTCATAAGCAAAGAAGGAAAATGGTTTGTGGCATCTTGCCCCATGTTGGACATAGCCACGCAGGGAAGAACCGAAGAAGAAGTTAAGGAGAATATGGTGGATTTAATCGAAGAGTACATGGAAGACCCTGATACACAGAAACCTGATTGGGAGACTATTATATCAACTTCAGTAACCATGACTTCCGTTCCCGTCAAGATAAGGGGTGTTTACCGTGGCACAAAAACTTCGCCCGCTATCACAGCTTAAAGTCATAAAAATCCTCGAAGCTAATGGATTTCAGCGAGTGAGGTCAAGAAAACATATAACATTAAAAAAAGAAGACTCCGAGGGTCGTGTATGGACAACCTGGGTACCAAAGCATAAGGAAGTTACCGTTTTTGTTTTGAAATCCATAATCCGACAATCGGGGAAGTCACGTGAAGAGTTTTATTGATTGTTAAACCCTTTTAGAAAAAGTGTTTTTTTGTCGAAAAAGCTCCTAAAGTAATAAGAAGAAAAAATGCTACCCGGTGAATTGCTCGTAACGAAGACAAAGAAGAACAGGATATACCCTGTTTTCGCTGAGATAGACGAAGAGCATCAGGAATTGGCTGTTGAGCTTATAGAAGTTTACATAAATTTCGTGGGTAAAAAGAAGAGCGAAATAGATGAAATAGTGGCGGAGTTTGAACAGGGGTTGAATTTCAAACTTGTAAGAGGATTAAGAACGCTTCTGGAACGGAGGTGCATCTTCAAGTCGAAGTTTACCGTTGAACCCGTGTTGGCAAGAAAAGCTGTCTTTGAGGCAGCGAGCATCAAAAAAATCACGAATAGAAACGAAAGAGAGGAGGTGATTGGAAATGTTGCAAAGAAACTGAACATTTCTGTTGATGATTTAGAGCAATCTTTATGGGCAGACCAGGAATCTGAGGTTGTACTGGATGATTTTGCAGCTTTAACTCCAGAAGAGCTGTTAAAGTTGTACAATCTTTCACTTGCTCAGACTCTTTTGTTTAAATCAACAGGTATGAACGCCTCGTTTAAAGGAAATTATAAAGAGATTTTCCGTGCAATTAAATATCTTGGATTGATGTACAGCCCGGAGGGGAATAAGATAAGAATTGAAGGTGCTTCGTCATTGCTGAAATTGAGTGAGCGGTATGGCACGTCGCTGGCAAAATTGCTTCCCACGATAGTCAACAGCGAAGAATGGGGATTTGATGCCGAGATTGTTATCAGACGGGATACACCGAGAATTTATCATTTTGTGATGGACAGCAAGTCCCGTAAGAATTTGTTACTGAGCAAAGAGAAAGAGTCAAAAACTACGTTTGATAGCGGGATTGAAGAACGGTTTTATAATGAGTTTTTATCCTCGCCGGCATCAAAGGGCTGGGAATTGATACGAGAGCCGGATGCGGTCTTTACGGGCAAAACCGTGTTCATACCGGATTTTAAGTTCAAGCATAAAGAGATAGGCATAGAAACATATTTTGAGATCGTGGGGTTCTGGACCGAGGAATATATAAAAAGGAAGTTGTCAAAACTCAGGGCTATGCCGTTCACTATGCTGGTGGCGATTGATAGAAACCTCGCATGTTTTAATTCCGCAAATTTCGAGTTGGGGCTTCATCAGCCCGTGATACTGTTCAGCAGGAAAGTGCCTGTTGGCGAGGTAATCAGGTATTTGGCGGGGATTGAGAGTGAGGAGATAAAGAGAGAGGTGGAACGGTTGAAGGGAATGCGGATAGAGATTGAAGGTGATATTGTTTCTATTAAGGATATTGCTATGCGGTATAATGTCGGTAAAGAAGCAATAAGAGCGTGTTTGAATAATCCAGAGTATGTGGTGTTTAAAGAGGTAGTTGTTAAGAAGGAGCTGTTGAGAGAACTCAAGGAGCAATTGATGTCTATTGAGAAGTACGTGCAGGCACGTGAGATCATCGAAGAAACTGGTTTAACAAACGCAGACGAGGTGCTGGCGCACCTCGGGTTCCGGGTGCAGTGGAAAGGGTTGGATCCAAGTGCGGCAACCATTGCGCTTCAATAAGTGTTGTATTTAAACCACTAAAAAAAATTCTAACGACCAAATTGAGCCGATTTAGTGAGTCTTCGAGCTAAATTCGGTCTCCAATGATTTGTTATGTGCGCAGGTATTGATTCCTACTGAGAACTGCCCGGGTATGCTGTTTGGCTAGCTCCCTGGACCATCCACTCATCAAGCATGCGGACAACGTCATTTGGCTCCAGATCCTCAAGGCGTCCCAGATACCAGCGTACTATCGCTTTCAATACCAGATTCGCTTTGTCAAGGAGTGAGGCAAGTTCGCCGGGATCGGACTCATATTCACCATGAACGATCCGACTGCGCGTGCTGTAGATTTCGTTCAAAAGGTCCAACCGGTCCCGCGGCGATCCGAACTCGTCATTGAGAATGGCCGCTCCTCGCATACGAAAACGATGAGTGACCTCGAGGGTCAGCGTGTCATTGGCTAGAAGGGTCTCAAGCGCCATTACGATGTCCAAGAACGCGTCGGCAGGATTCCGCCGTGAGGCGGCGGCTCGGATCCTTCGGAGCGGCAAACGCAACAGTTTCAGCTGTTTCTTCTTGGAGACTTCCACTAGCCTGCTCATGATCTCGTCGATCTCCGTTATGTCGGACTGCGTGAGCTCAATAGCGCCACCCCGCCCGACATTTAGCGTGTCTCCCCCGAACATTCGCCCTACCCCGAGGAATGTGTTTGTGATCTCCTTGGCAAGCAGCAGGAAGCGAGCGTTCCCAGCCTTGACGAGATATAGAGCATTCAGAACGTCATCGACGAGATTTTCCGCATTGTTGAAGTCGTCGTAGCTATTCTTCCTCCCCTCCAGCGTGCCCTCGCAAATCCACCCCCTCTCGTCCAGAAAGTGTCTGTGTGGAGAGATCATGTCTTCTTTCAGTTGGGCATAGTTGTCCAGATCCGTGTCGGTGACAGGCCTGAATGAAATCATATCATTACACAGAGAGAACGGCTCTGGGGCGATCAGGTTCTCAACGTAGTAGACCAGTCTGATCTGCTCCCTTGTGGATGTGATATCGCTCTTGAACTCATCAACTACCATCTGGATTATCTGATAGTCCTCTGTGAAGCTTCTGGCCTTTTTGAAGTACCGGAAAAGCATGGCTGTGCCGTACGCCCTCTTCGGGTACTTGCCCATTTCAACTCCGTGTTTTGCGACGAATGCCTGGGACAGCACATTCAGCGACTGGAGGGGCTCGCTTCCTTCCAGCAGATCGTGGAACCTGATGTAGAACGTGGGGAAGAACTCGCGGGTGCGGTCCTCAGTTACCAGACTGGAAGAGTTTGGGTCGCTCTCTTGAGGCTTCCAATACGCAACTGAAAAGTGATCCTCAGGGAACATCGGTCCGTAACCTTGCTCTTTCGCATACTGTAGAACGAACGTCACCGCACTCTATAGGGCCTTTGCCACTTCCTGGATTTCATCGTCCATCGTCTTGCATCACCTTCAGCCTCGTCAAGACGTGTTGACAAGCGCACATAATATTTACTTTTATGTTATTGTTATGTGTAATAAAAGTTTTCGGATTTTTGGTTTGTGAGATGTCAAGCAAGCAGGGTTACCGAATGCAGATGAGGTGCTGGCGCACCTCGGATACAAAGTAGCATGGAAAGGGTTAGACGTGAACGAGGCGAGGATTGCACTTCAATAAGTGTCGTATTAAAACCAAAAAATTCTAACGCAGTGTTGAGCTATCGGCGACCGGGCCTTGTATGGTCGCCTGCTCAGCAAGATAATGGTTTATTGAAAATCCCCCAAAACTCAACAGTCGGGTATCTCCTGACCATTTTCATACCATTTCAACATTAATGCTGGTTTAAAAGAGAGAGCTAATCCATATTGATATTGGAATTCACGTTTGCCTTTTGGTTTGGAAGTAAATTCCCTCAATTTAGCGTCATCATTTCCATCATCATTTTTGAACTTCAGTTCAATCACTAATAAATTATCGTCTTTATTCGATTGCCATCTTCTGTGAATTATAATATCTGGACGTTTCCGTTTACCCTGTGAGTTTGTCTTCGAGTCACCCTGACTCCCCTCCCGTGTATATTCGCAATCAACGTCCCATCCAGAGAATGCATATTCCAGATACACTGCTAATCTATGAGAAAACGCCCATTCTAATCCATCCCCTAGTATTTTTTCGTCATTCAATTGTAGCCGTTTTATTGCCTTTCGGATTTCAGTTTTAATATCATCAAATCCCATTTTTGGTTTTCGTTTTATAGAGCTAAAAGTTACCTTTATATTGTTGACACGTATTACAAAAGTTTTTCTATTTTCCCCGCTTATGTCCAAAGATATGAGAACTTGCAGGGGGCACTACTTCAAAGTGATCGCGTGATAAGGTGCCGCTCAGCACAATCAAGAGAAATTAACGGGTGTGGAAAAGTACGGAGAGGCACGTGAAATCATCGAAGATTTTGGGTTACCGTATGCAGATGAGGTGCTGGCAACTCTCGGTTTCACCGGAAAGTGGAAGGGGTTGGATGTTAACGAGGCGAGGATTGGGTTGCGGTAGGTCTTGGTTAAACAGCTGTGAAGGTGTGGTAGATCTGGAGTTTGCGCTCTATATATTTGAGTAGATTGTGATTAGGTAATTTAGGAATACAGAACCGCCATGTGTGTTGGGCCTTGGTACATATCTTCGCTTGATACAACACTATTTTGGATGCCAAGCCAGAGAGCTGCTTTTATACCTTTGCTAAAGGGCTGAGCACCTAAGGCAGTCTCAAATACGGTCAAGATATACCGACGAGCAACTTTCTCTGCATCCCAGACTCTCTGCTGAATCCGTTCTCTTTGAACCTCACTCAGAGCATCAGCACTTCCATGGGCAACACCATGCCGGAGATCATATAGTGATTTTCCTTCGACTTTTTGCTCGAAGAGGAGAGTGAACAACTCGGGATCAGATTGGAATACTTGTCTAAAGTGGCGTTTCAATTGCTGCGTTATAGAAACGACACAATCGAAGTAGGCTCTTCGTATAGCTTCTGTCGGATTATCTTGAAGGTTTTCTAAAAGGCAATCTTCAATACACTTTTCACGCTTGGCTTCTGTAAAAGGTCTAGTTCTCAACACGACTAGAGGAGAATCGTCTTGTGCCTTCTCCTCAATATATGTTGCAAGAGATTCGATGGCCAGTATTGAAAAGAAAAAACGCCATAGCGTCAAGTTAGTCTTGTGAAGCCATAAATAATGCAGTTTCTTCCGGGTCGGAAAACGAGCCAATGCCCGAAAAAATTCCATAGACAATAAAACGAAAACTTTATATGTGTAGTG
>QEXZ01000129.1 GCA_003160755.1 Methanomicrobiales archaeon | reverse complement strand
ACTGATAAAGTATTAAAACTGAAAATAAACAAAAAAGAAAAGCGAAAAGCGGTGGGGTCTGCTATCGCTGCTACCATAGACCAGAACCGTGTACGAAGTAGAGGGCATAGGTTCAGCGAGGGGGTTGGGCTGCCGATAGTGGTGGAAGACGCATTCACGAGTTTGGAAAAGACCTCAGAAGTAGAGGCATTTTTGAAGTGCATTGGTGTGTGGGATGACATAATTCGTGCGAAAGCGCGAAAAGTGAGAGCAGGGAGAGGAACAACAAGAGGTAGAAGATACAAGTCAAGAAAAAGCATTTTGATTGTTATCCCAGAAGAGGGAGAGGAAGAAACAGCAGAGGCTAAGAAAATAAAAAAGACTGCGAAAAATTTACCGGGTGTGGACGTGTCTTACGTGGATAAGCTAAATGCGGAATTGCTTGCACCGGGGACACATCCTGGCAGACTAACCATCTGGTCAGAATCTTCTCTCAACTTTTTCGCTAAAAACTTTACTGAGGCAAGACAAGAAATAAATTATTGACACAGATTAACGCAGATTAACACCGATGAAAAAATCAATGATAAGTCCGCGTAAATCCGTGTAAATCTGTGTCTTAAATAGAAGGAAGCTATACTTTATATACGATAAAAAATGGTGATAAAAGAGAAACTAAAACATATTGTACCAAGTGAAAAGGCCGCCCTGATGATAGATTCGGAGAATAAACTCCAGTTTATCGTTGATTTGCGGGCGAATAAACGAGAGATAAAGAACGAGGTGGAAAGCGTATTTGAAACTTCGGTGAGGGGCGTGAAGACAATGATAACGTTTAAAGGTGAGAAGAAAGCAATAATAGAATTTGAAGAGGAGGGAAAAGCAAAGGAGATAGGCACTTCTCTTGGAATACTATAATAAAATAAACAAATAAAAAAATGGGAAAAAGAATAATAGCACAGCGGCGAGGAAAAGGGTCGTCCACTTTCAGGGCGCCCTCTCACAAGTACAAAGCAAATCTGGAGCATGTAAGCGTGAATAAGGGCGAGACGGTATCCGGAACAGTCGAGAAAATAGTGCATGACCCCGCAAGAAGCGCACCCATTGCCCGTATACGAATAGAAAGGGAAGCAAAAACCGAACACCGATTTGTACTCGTACCCGAAGGAGTTGGGGAAGGAGATGAGATGGCTTATGGCGAATCTGCGGGAATAAAAACCGGGAATACATTGCCTCTTCGCTGTATCCCGGAGGGAATTACGGTGTGTAATGTGGAAGCGAGACTAAACGATGGAGGCAAGTTTGCACGTGCTTCGGGCAATTCTATTACGTTGCTAGCACACGAACAAGAAACAGGAAAAACGCTTGTGTCCATGCCAAGCGGGCGAAAGAAATGGCTATCTTCTGATTGTTTTGCCACGATAGGCGTTGTTGCCGGTGGTGGTCGAACAGAAAAACCTTTTGTAAAAGCAGGAAAGAAATATCATAAGCTTAAAACACATTCGGGGAAATACCCTATCGTGAGAGGCGTAGCAATGAACTCCGTTGACCATCCTTTCGGCGGCGGTGGCCATCAGCACGTGGGCAAATCTAAGACGCCTGCGAGGGGTGCACCACCGGGGAGAAAGGTAGGAAATATAGCAGCAAAAAGAACAGGGAAGAGGTGAAAGAGGAAAGAAATGGCAAAGAAGAAAGCTAAATCTAAAACGACACTTAAAAAGAAGGAAGAGGAATTCACGTATCGGGGATATACGCTTGCGAAGCTAAAGAAAATGCCACTTGGCAATTTAGCGGACTTGTTGGGTGCGAGACAGCGAAGGAAATTGAAGAGGGAATTGAGCAGTAGTGAGGAGAAACTGCTGGAGCAAAGCAAAACGGATAAGGAGGGTGTTAAAACACATCTGAGAGATGCTATTATACTACCCAGCATGGTAGGGAAGAAGATAGGGATACACAACGGAAAGAGCTTCGAATTTGTGGAGATAAAGACCGAGATGATAGGACATTATCTGGGTGAGTTCGCATTGACGCGGAAAAAGGTATTACATGGAAGTGCGGGGGTGGGGGCTACAAGGTCTTCAAAATATGTGCCACTGAAGTAAGGTAAAATCAATGATAAAGAGACTCAAGAGACGATGGGTAGGGTAAAATTTTGCATGGATGCCGGAGCAGGAACTAAAACCGAAATTGACCCGGAAACGACTGTAAGGGCAATGGCTTATGAACTCCATATCTCGCCTAAGCATGCGCTCGAGGTGTGCAGAGCGATAAAGGGTAAGAAAGTGGAAGAGGCAGAAACATATCTTGAGGCTGTGCTGGAAAAGCGTGTGGCGATTCCGTTCAAGCGGCATAAAAAGAAAGTAGCACATCGCAGAGGGCTAAAAAAGTGGTATTCTGGGAGATATCCAGTGAAGGCGAGTGCGGAAATATTGAAATTGATAAGAGGTGCAAAAGGCAATGCGGAATATAAGGGATTTGACCCGGATACGATGAGGATATGGCACGTAGCTACGAAAAAAGGGCGAACGATAAAAGGGTCAATGCCACGTGCTTTTGGTCGTTCTACACCCAAGAATACGGATACGGTTACTATTGAGATGATACTAAAAGAAAAAGGGAGTTAAAAGACGGAACGTGATAGAGAAGACATTTGTGCGTGAGGGGATAAAGAAAGTAAGAATGAACGAATATCTCGGGAAAGAGTTAGAGAGAGCGGGCTATGGAGGAATGGAGATAAAAAGGACGCCAATGGGCACGCAGATAACGGTGAACGTTGAGAAGCCGGGGATGATAATAGGAAAAGATGGGCGGCGGATAAAAAAGTTAACCGAGGACATAAACAGGAAGCATGAGATGGATAACCCACAAATAGACGTGCAGCCCATAGCGGTGCCAGACCTGAGTGCATCGTTGATGGCTAATCGGCTCGCAAAACTTATAGAGCGCGGATGGCATTTCAGGAGGGCGGGCAGGTCAACGTTGCAGCGAATAATGAATCACGGGGCATTGGGTTGCGAGATTATAATGACCGGGAAGCTCAGAGGGCCACGAGGTCGGATGGAGAAGATGGTTGACGGATATATAAAGCATTGTGGTGAGGTAGCAGAGGAAATTGTGGATCGTGGATATTCAATAGCAAAGACCAAATCCGGTATTATAGGCGTGCAGGTATGGATAGTAAAGCCCGATGCCGTGGTACCCGGTAATTTCCACATGGTCGCGGTAAATAGGGATGTAAAGGAAGAAGAAGGGGAAAAGGAAGAGAAAGAGAAAGAGGAGAAAAAGGTAGAGAATAAAGAAGTAGAGAAGAAGAAGAAGAAGGAAAAGGAAAAGGAAAAAGGAAAGGAAGAATGAGCATATTTAGAATTGATGAGATAAGAAAGATGAGTGAAAAAGAAAGGAAGGGTGAATTAGAGAGTTTGAGGATGGATTTGATGCGTGAACGCGGGATAATAGCCACAGGGGGGGCTCCGGAGAATCCGGGCAGAGTAAGAGAGATAAGGAGAACAATAGCGCGAATAAAAACGGTTGATGGGGAACGGGAACTGAAACTGGAACTGGGAAGGGAAATAGAGAAATGAGCAGGGAAGTTTGCCCTAAATGTGGATTGCCTAAAGACTTATGCATTTGCAAAGAGATAGCAAAGGAACAGCAAGTGGTGAACGTGTCTACGGTGAGGAGAAGATTCGGGAAAATTATCACGGTGATAAAAGGAATAAATGAGAAGGAAGTAGATCTTAAAGGCCTTTCGAAAGATTTGAAGTCGAGATGTGCGTGTGGTGGCACGGTAAAAGCGGGTTGCGTTGAATTACAGGGTGACCAAAAAGAACTGGTAAAGAAAACGCTGCATGAGATGGGGTATTCGTTTGAAGGCAATCGCAATTAATAATTTTCGGAATGGCTTGGCTATAAATACAATGAAAATAAATCCGCAGAACATATTGCAGCATGAGCTAATCGGATTGAGGGCGGAAGTAGAAGATAGCACTAATAGGGCGATAAAAGGACTTTTTGGAACTGTAGTGGATGAGACAAGGAATATGCTCGTTATAGAACATGCGTCGGGGAAAGACAAAAAAATACCAAAAGCAGGAACTACCTTCGTCTTTGAGTTGCCCGAAGTAAAGGTAAGACTGAGAGGAGATATGCTTGTTTCACGACCAGAGGACAGAATAAAAAAGTAATAGCTTTTATTTATATGTGCATAGAACATTGGATAATTACAAGATGAGAGATATAGGGATAGATGTCGCGATGCCGGATGGTGAATGTGGGGATGAGGATTGTCCTTTTCACGGTAGATTGCCGGTAAGGGGGCAAGTTATAGAAGGTGTAGTGGTAAGCGACAAAGCGCCGAAGACGGTTGTTGTTTTGAGGTCGTATCTGAAGAAGATAAGGAAATACGAGCGGTATGAAAAGAGAACTTCGAAGATACATGCACATAATCCGCCTTGCATAAATGCACAAGTGGGGGATACAGTGAAGATAATGGAGTGTCGTCCACTGAGCAAGACAAAAAGCTTTGTGGTGGTAGAAAAGCATGTCGCATGACTGAAGCGCAACAGGTGGATGCAGGATGCAGGATATCTATGTTGAAACGGTTAAGGGTATTTCTGATGGCACCGCATATAT
>QEXZ01000128.1 GCA_003160755.1 Methanomicrobiales archaeon | reverse complement strand
GAAGTTGCCGCTTCAAGAAAGCGTCTGTCACGCAATACCTGGTATCCAAGGGCGAATGCCGAGATCATCAAACCATTCCATCCGGTTATAATCTTGTCGTCTATTGTCGGTCGTATCCGTCGGTTACGCACTTCAAGAAGTTTCTGCTTGCTCTGGTTAATACTTTCGGCAGTATCTTTGTTTACCTCATCAGTTGGATTAGCTACATGAAGTACACTTTTCTCCCCCTCGAAGTTTCCTTGCGGTGTTACCCCGTAGTAGCGGCAGAAAGCTTCGCCCTGCTCTTCACCGAGAACCGATTTTGTCTCAGTGGGAGACCATATATAGAAGGCGCCTTCAATGCCTCCACTGTCCGCATCTACCGCGGAATAGAAACCGCCGTTGGAGCCGGCCATTTCTTGCAACACCCAATCCAGCGTCCCGGTCGCAATCTGCGCAAAGAACGTGTCACCTGTAATCTGATACGCCTCAAGATAAACCCGGGCTAAGAGTGCGTTATCGTAAAGCATCTTCTCGAAATGTGGAACCAGCCAGCGGTTATCGGTTGAGTAGCGATGAAAACCGCCACCCAGTTGGTCGAAGATCCCCCCCCATGCCATAGCATAGAGGGTCTTCGTCACCATTTTTAATGCGTACTCCTCCTGTATTCTATGATAATATCTTAGTAGGAAAGAGAGATAGCAGGGCAACGGAAATTTTGGGTTCTTCACTGACCACGCTGCCACATCGGCTCCAAACCCTCCATAGTTTGAATCGAATTGAAGGACGAGCTGCTCATAAGCATTATCAAGAAGATCAACTGAGATTTCTCCTGCTTCTGCTTGGGGCTTATGCAGGTACGAGTTGCGCAAGAGCTGTGTTATCTGTTCGGAATTTTGCTCAATCTGCTCCCGCTTATCACGCCAAAAGTTTACAATTGTCTGTAAGAGGTCGTTGAAAGCAGGTAAGCCATGTCTTGGTTCAGGTGGAAAGTATGTTCCGCCGTAGAACGGCTTCAAGTCCGGTGTAAGGAAAACAGAAAGCGGCCAGCCACTGGTGCCTGCCATCATCTGCACAGCCTTCATGTAGATTTCGTCTAAATCAGGACGCTCTTCACGGTCTACTTTTATGCATACAAAGTTGGCATTGAGAATTGCGGCTGTTTGCTCGTTCTCGAAAGATTCTCGTGCCATTACATGACACCAATGGCAGGTGGAATATCCAATACTGAGGAAGATAGATTTTTTCTCTTCTCTGGCACGTGTAAACGCTTCTTTTCCCCAGGGGTACCAGTTAACCGGATTGTAGGCATGCTGGAGTAGATATGGGCTTTTCTCTTTTATAAGGGCATTTGGAGTCCTTATTTCCGTCTTATCGCTACCTTGCATAATAGCCACCTTTGTGAGACGGTTATTCCTTTATCCTTTCAAGCCGCATCCTGAACTCTTTTCGGTGCCGTTTCTCTTCATCTAATATATGTTTCAGGACGCCCACCACTTCTGCATCATTTATCGCATCAATCTGCTGCTTGTATCTCTCGATGCCTTCTGTTTCAAGTGCTATCTGCCTCTCTAATTGACTTTTCAGGTCATCTCCCCCGAACTCAAGTTCTTTGTGTTCCATACTTGGCTTTCCGCCCCTTTTCACAATCAGCTCGGCAAGCCAATTCATGTGCCTCATCTCGTCAACGGCAATATCCTCCGTGACTCTGCTCGGGTCGCATCGGTCCATTATAAAGGCGTTTCTCACATATATCAGCGTGGCTTCTATTTCCCTGACAAAGTCTTCATTCAATAATCTGATTATTTCTTCAACTGTCAAAATCTTTTCCACCATGTATCAGTATTAGAGTTTTGAGTAAATTATTATTATCATCTGTTTAGCTCTTTTTATAAAAGAAAAGGGTTTAATCTTGTGCAATCACGTAGTTCAAGGCAAATGAGCAGCATTTATCTCCTCTTGCTATACAGCTCTTTAACTCAACGCTTGAATTGAGCAAACTACCGATGAAGTTCTGATCAAATTCACACATGATCTCACCGAACTCCAGGGCAAGCTCATAGATGAGGCAATTGTATTCTTTTATAATTATTTGACCATCCTCTCGCTTCATCTCTGCAAAGCTCCCCAGTTCGTTCAATAATTCCACCACCGACTCCACATCGCCATCCCCTCTTAGTCTTTCCTTGTAATAAGATGCCTGCTCCGCCCCCAATCGCGCCATCATCTCCCTCACCCTCTCTGATCCTTCTCTCTCGATTATATCCCGGATAATCCATTTGAAGAAGTCAGAATATGCTTTTGGAAAGAATTTCTCCGCTCTTTCGGTGAGCGAATAGAAAATCTTTGGTCTACCCATTTTTTCTTTAATCGCTATCCTCTTTATCAAGCTATCCCGCTCCAGAATAGCCAGATGCTGCCTCGTTGCGGTGGAAGAAATACCCAATTTTGAACTCAATTTGTCAACAGGAGAATCTCGGCGTTTCAAAAAGTTGAGGATTTCTGCTCTTGTATCTTCTATTTGCATGGTCAGTTAAGAGCCGTGGGGGTTTATAAACTTTTCTATTTTTATACATTGAAAACTTTTTATACTTATTAAAGTAAAATAATAATATACTGTAAAAAATGATAAATGCGGCGGGAGGGGAGATACATATAAGAGATTTTCCTCCTTTCATCAGGTTCGAGCTCGAGGAAGGTTTTCGGAGGAAAATCTTTGCAAAGTTCTTGAAAAGTGTATGCGAGGTTGAAGTAGGCATCCCTCCGGAAGAGTTCTGGAGCTCGGCAGAAGAAGAATTTGAAATATCAAGATACGAGTTGATCTTTGGCAAAGTACGCGGAAGGATATTAAAAACCCTCGAAAAAGGTCCATTAAGTGCTAAAGCGATACTAGAAAGAAACCCTGATGTCTCCGCAAATTCCATTTACCACGCTATAATGTGGCTAAAGGAGCAAAAGCACATAAAAAAGAAAGGCGAGTGTTGGGTGCACAAAAAAGATTATTTTGAGCATGTTAGAGTTCCCGACCTCGCAAAAACAAGCGATTTGAGACATAAGGGTGAAAGAAGAAAGAACGCCATATCTGTAAAGGAGTTGGAGATGGCGACTTATCTGTGGCCTAGCTACGAGAGGGCTTGCGATCTTGATGGGGTAAGTTTACAAACTCCCTCTTATGCAAGGTGGTATCAAAATCACTTCGCACTCGCAAGAGCGGTAAAAGAATGGGCGAAAGGTGATGCCAATATCCCGCAATGGGCTCTGATAGCGATAGCCAATTTTACCAACGTGGATATTGAGGAGAGAGAAGTAATATCAAGCTATTGTCTTCCTCCGGGAGTTAAAATAACCCCTTATTACAAAGGTAGATATAAACTCCCTATTGTGGTCTCTTCCGACTTTGATATTATCGCGCTTCGAATACTCATGAAGAACTCCGAAGATGGATTGGTACATCCAGCTAAACATAAAAAGGAGATGTTTAGAAGACTGTATCATACTTTCGGCTTGTTTCAAAGCGGCCGGATACCCCTAAGCATAAGAGAAATAGTTGAGAATTATTATCAAATCCCGGGTTGTAGAAGAAACTGCATTAGAATACCCCAAAAGATGAAACAGAGATGGGAACTGCTCCCATATCACGAGAAGACTATCTTAAAAATCCTGGTTCTGGAGACAGTGTTTGAACTGGAACAACCAAAAAGAACTTATGAGATTATCTCTCGCTCGAGGGACTTTCTTGAAGATGTAGCGAGAATAGCAGAGGATTTGGGAATTGGAGAGATTAATATAAATAAGAGGAATGACAGACCCCATTATCGGTCTTATTTGCCTAAAAAGGTGAAAGAAAATCTTGAAAAATTAAAAGAGAAAGTAGAACGATTTAAAATTGAAAAAAGGCTTGATTTTCTCGTAGAAGGGGAGAGAACAGAGCTAATTGGGAAGGTTAAAAAATATTGGGGTGATAAAGGGGTTAATGTGCTCTCCAACATGGCTTTGGATAAAGGAGTCAGAGACCTTGACCTTGCCAGAGCTTGCGGTGTGGCACCCAAAGAGGTGAGGAAGATACTCTATGCACTCGTGGATAGAACGGTTATCACCTACATGAGAGAGGAGACTCCTGAGCTCGTGGAATATTATTACTATTTGAGTCCCGAGGGTATCGAGAAATTTTTAGCTGGGGAAAAGGAGGTGAAAGAAGAAAAAGAAGAGGGATTCAAATATCCATTTCCAGAAGAATTCAGTGCTTATCAGCGAAGAAGATTGTGTTCAGGAGTTGGGTAAGCGCCTTAAATCATTTCAAATGGCAAGAATCATACTTTCTCATCAGAGCGAGGCTGAGAAGTACTCTTTGACCGTGATCAGCGGTTTCCCCTGGGTAATGATGTTATACGTTCTCCAGAGGTAAGGACCTGGACAAGTCAACAGCTCCTCAAGACGACGGTCGCTACTCAAGTAGCCGACATCCGTGATCTCTCGCCGCGCTTCGATTCTGTGCCTTTGCATAATCTTGCCGATGGGGATGTCGGCTCTCATCAGGTCGGCTTTGAAGGCGGGTTTTAGCCTCGAGAGAGGAGTATATGACCTCGCGTAGAGGAGCGGCGAACCATCCCTGCTTCTAACGATTATGATGTCGCGTTTGTTTACAGGCTCTCCAACGTCTACCGCAAGTAGGGCAGCTACTTCCCGAGGGCAAGGAACTACTGATTGCTTGATTGTACGAAGCGCAACTTCGCAGCATGAGATTAGCTCCAGAAGATTC
>QEXZ01000127.1 GCA_003160755.1 Methanomicrobiales archaeon | reverse complement strand
TCCATAGGCGCTGCTATTGGTGCAGCGATTGTTGTATCCGGCTTTTTGGTCTCTGGGTTCATCATGCTGATACCCCATACTGTAAATTTCTTGATGTATGTTTACTGGAGGTTGATGCACCTGCGTCACCCGGAGGACAAGAGGTGGAAGATAGAGAAGTTCGGGCGGATTCGAGAGGACGGGACGCTTGAGGTTCCAAATCGTTTTACACTGAAGTGGGTGCTGCCATATTACTACAGAATGACAGAGAAGCAAGCGGTGCTGGCGATGTATGCGTTAACGATACCTTTTTGCGTTGTCGCTTTGTTCATCCCGTATTGAATTTCTCCTTTTATAATTTTCCACAAGATTACACGGATTTTCACGAGAAAACAGAAAATAAATTATAGACACAGATTAACGCTCGTGGGCTCTGCCCACGTCCCCGCAAGCCCGGAAAGGGCTTAATTAACACAGATGGTAAAAATCAACAAGGTCAAACTTAAATAAGTCCGCGTAAATCAGTGTAAATCCGTGTATTTACGTTTGCATTCCTATCCGTATCTCTCATATATTTATAACCAAAAGCTATAATTTTTAGCACACACTATCAAAACAATGAACCTCGAAGCACGACTGAACACCATCTCCGTAGCGGCAATTGCATGCATTTCGCTTGTCTATCTATGCACTTTCGTAAATCGTGTTTTTGCTATTGTTGCGCTTTTTTCGATTGTTCCGCTATATTTCTTTGTGCAGCGCAATTATGATCAATATGCACTTCTGCACAAGATTTGGCATCTGGGCGGTGCCTGGAAATACGTGTTCCCGTTTGTAATTTACATCGTCATTGGTGAGCTGGTGCGGGGCTTGCTTGTTGGGTATGATGCATATCATCTCTACGCTGCATACGCACTGCGAACAGTGATAGTCGGCGGAATACTATTGCGATACAGAAGCTTGTATACCGAGCTTAATGAGCGAAGATTTGATGCGCTGGCACTGCTTCTCGGCGCGCTCATCTTTGCCTGGTGGGTAAGCTTGGAAGGATGGTACCCGATGCTTTTCGGTGCCTCAAGCCATTTCGAGCCCTCTGTTTTTGGCACTGGCATGCTAATATTCCTGCTGAGCTTGCGGCTCGTGGGAAGCGTTTTAGTTGCAGCATTTATCGAGGAGTTGTTTTGCAGGTCGTTCTTGATGCGATACGTAATAGACCCAGATAAATGGACGGATATACCTGTTGGAACCTACACGCTTGCGTCATTTGTAGTGGTAGTATTGTTCTTCGGCTTTGCGCACTTCCAGTGGCTTCCAGGCTTATTAGCCGGAATAATCCTTAACCTCTTATTGTACAAACGAAGGAACATATTCTCGTGTGTGCAGGCGCATGCAATGGCGAATCTGCTGCTGTTCTTCTACGTGGTATATACAAAAAGCTGGTTCTTCTGGTAAACCACAAGATTACACATCGTGGGCTCTGCCCACGGTAGAGTAGGAGGAGGTCTTTCGACCTCCGTCCCCTCATCGAACCGTACGTACGGATTTCCCGTATACGGCTCTCCGATGGCGTTGCCCCATTGCAGGGAGTGAGATCAACCATATCCTCTCACCAACCTCCAACAGGTGGTTTCATTATCCAATTCATTTCAGTAATTGGCTCAGCGTCTTTCTCACGAATCTACCTCCGCCAATCACTTACTTGAATTGGGCAACTATCTCACCCATTGACTGATTTCGCCAAGGCAGGATTCCTTCGCGTAATCGGTATTTTGTCCTCCCGGCTGTTACCAGCCATTCACTGGCACCGACATCATCGCTACTATGAATCCGTCCGACTTCTCGCATCGCATCATTCCGGCTTTCTCATCCAGATTACACCTTCCTTACCTCAGAGCCTTTGCCATATTCCAGGACACGGTTGAGGACGATACGAGACCTCCCCCGGTCACCTAACCACCCATTCGTCTTCATCCCGACCTTAACCAGACATGCTAACCCCCTATGGTAACATCCCGTCTGTGGAGTCCGCGTTTGCAGACGGTATGTCCTTCTCCATAGAGGCATCGAACTTCCCCCGTGGGGAGGAGGGCCGTCGTTAGCATATCCCACCTCTGGTTCGCTTTTGCTTCGGGCTGAATACCGCCTCAGGCTCTTCAGATTCCCCCTCGCGAGGGACACCCTGCCACTGTCGGCTTCTGCACCGATACGGGTAAACAGCACAGGAGGGATTTTAACCTTCTGGCTGATTAGGTTACGAGGCACGCTCCCCGCAAGCCCGGAAAGGGCTTAATTAACACAGATGATAAGAATCAACACGGTTAGACCAAAATAAATCTGCGTAAATCAGTGTAAATCTGTGTCTCAAATAGAAGGGGGTTATATTTTATATACAATAAAAAAAAATCCCTTCAGCGGTTGGTAGAACAGATTTTGTGCATGTAAAGTTGCTTTGCACCAAATTTGTGAATGTTGTATGTGAGGGGAATAGAAGAACGTATATATTATACCCTCTTCTTTAAATAAGATAGAGATGTATTAGTATTAACATCCGAATATGAGGGAATACGAAGTAATAGAAGTTCCCTTCAAACTTCAAAAACTATGCCTATGCCATTAAAAGAATATATTAGGGAAGGTTTAAAAGAGAATTTTAAAGAGCGAAGAGGTAAATTAGAGATAATCGCGGACGTTCTTTTAGTTGCGAGGGGAGGGGCAAAGAAAACAGGGATAGCACATAATGCGAATGTTAATTTCATCAGGGTAGGGAACTACCTTCTTTATTTAGAGGAGAAAGGACTTATAGAGAATACGGGCATGAGCGGGGAATACAAGACCACGGAGAAGGGCAAAGCATTTTTGCGCGATTACTGGAAGATGAAGGAGCAGTTAATTATTTAAGATTTAAGCAGTAAGAAATCAGTACTGATAACGGCTGTTTCTCTCTGCTTATCGTATGTAATAAACGAATATTTAGCTAAGAAACGTAAAAAGAGTTCGACTTTTTCCACTGGAAGGTTTACAAGCGACGTTATTTCAACCTCGGACATTGAAAGGGGATATTGATCTTCCAGGATGCGTAGAATCATATCTATATCCATTTCCTTTTTCTTTTCGGTACTGGGCATTACCACTTCACCTCTCCGTACGAGGCTGCTGTTGTATAAAATTTTCCTCGATGAGTGCTAATATTATTCTATTATGAGTGGTTCGTTCTATTTAAAGGAAGCGCTACTTTGGATACTAACTTCAGGTTCTTACCTTAAGGCCTTATAGCCTTTTATACTTCCTTTTCCAACTTGTATATTACGTTCGAAAGGGCAAAGGTTAGGGGTTTGGTAAAAGCTAACCTGAGTTTTTGATTAAACCTTTTTTTAAAGGAACCCGCGCTAAGGGAAGAACCATCTTTCTTTAGTAAAGGTCTCTTTTAAGCCCTTACATGGCTTGCGAGGTCGTGGGACCGAGCCCCACATAAAGAAAGGTTTTAGGAGGTGAAAAGGAAAAAAAGTGAAAAAAATGAGAAAAGCGAAAGTTATAAAAAAAAGGGGAAAAAGTATGAAGCGGATTTTTGTCTTGTTAGTATTATTAGGAATCATAACAGCCTTAGCTCCTGCTGCGAATGCGGCAGTTTTATGGGTGGTTCCTGATGATCCTAATAGATATGACATGTCAAGCGAAACAGTAATAGATGATGCTAATATGGGCACATCGTTTTCAGGTAACGTTTTAGTATTTAACCACGCACCCTCTCAGAGTACTAACGTAGCCCAAGATGTAAATTTAACGTTGTTTGTATACGATGCTACAAATATAGCGAACATTACAATTGGTCCCGCGGAGAGAGTTGAGCCACTCATATTTCCACATCCAAAAATTACAATACCAAACCCTTACTCGGGTTTATCTGCTCAAACATTTAACGCACCAATCTCTCCTATGACAGACCCCCCATATGTTGGGGGACATGGTGTTCAGTATCTTATCGGAGATATACCCTGGCATGGCAACACAGTTGCTGTAGGTAATCCGGATGATCTTAATAGTTTTTATCCTGACAACGCTGACGGTTATATCAGAGTCCCGTTTACCATAAACTTTACAGCTACACCTGAGGCGGGATTTACGCTATACATATATGCAGAAAATGATTTAACGGGTAAAGAACGTGTTAAAACAGCATACTCACATGATGGTGGATATACACACGTTCCGGAGTTTTCTACAATAGCCATTCCAGTTGCAGCGATACTTGGACTGCTGTTCTTCTTCAACCACCGCAAGCGGAGAAAAGCAAAATAAAATTTTCTATCCCCTTTCCCCTCTTTTTTCCGGGGAATGGGAAGGATCGTAAAACAAAACATGAAAATGATAAGGGTTGGCGTGATAGGCGCAGGAGCGATGGGCAGGCATCATCCGAGGGTTTACAATGAGATGAAAGAGGTAGAGCTGGTCGGTGTTGCGGATGTTGATGAGCGAAGAGCAGCCGAAGTCGCCGCGAAATACAATACAGCAGCGTTTACTGACTGCGAGCGCTTGCTGAAAACTGATCTGGATGCCGTCAGCATCGCCGTCCCCACAAGTCTGCATAAGGACATCGCACTTAAAGCTGCGAATTACGGCGTGCATATACTCATCGAGAAGCCTATCGCTGAGTCCTTGAGTAGCGCTAACGCGATAATAGATGTCGCGAGACGTGAAAACCTCAAGTTAATGGTAGGGCATATAGAACGCTTTAATCCCGCGATTTTGAAGCTCAAAGAGCTCATCTCTGCCGGCGAACTTGGACAAGT
>QEXZ01000126.1 GCA_003160755.1 Methanomicrobiales archaeon | reverse complement strand
ATGAAGTGGAAGAAATACACAAAGAGATGCACTACCAGCTTTCTATTACGCTGAACAGATGGCGTTGATAAGCAAAAGTAAAGTTTAACTTACCAAAAATATATATTGCGTTGCGTCACGCGGCAATGCAACATGCAAATTTTTCTGCAAATTTTTGGGCGGGTGCATTCTGCAAGCTGCAATTGATTTTGCGGAGGCTGCGGTAGCGGGGTTGCGGGGCGGAATGCCGCACGTTCTTCGGCGTGGTAGGCTTTGCACCTGAGCCTAACTTTTCGCGTAGCACCCCGCAGCCCACCACGCAAATTTTTTGGCAGCTTTTTCGGCGAGTGCAATTTGCGGGATGCCTGTGTTGCATCTGCAGCAGGCATTTTGCAAACCCGCTGTTGTGCGAAGTACATTACATATTAAATATTTTAATTTTACATCCAGTTTACAGAGTTTTCTTTAAAAGAGAAAGTAACTGGTCACAAACCCCAATATTAGACTATAGATAATCATTTCAAATTGAAACTTCAAAAAAGCGGACTTTTTGAAAAAACGTTCTTTCAGGTAGACGAATCCCTCGATATTGTCGGGACCGGGAGCGGCACAGGCCAGATGCGTATAGACAAACATCAAGCCGGTTAAAAAAGCAAAGCGCAGACCAAAAGCTATTTCCCCCAATGGAGCCAATACCGGGTATAAGACGACGGATATCAACAGACCCCGCAGTAGTTGAGAGGGGAAGACCCACTTCTGCACGTGTTTGCGTTCATCTTCAACCGACATGTCTCTTAGATAATCCATTAACCGACTCTTTCCTTCGTATATATCCTTACTTATACGGAGGGCCAGCATTCCGGCCAACATGTATGCCACTGTATGGATTAACATGAACCAAAAACTGAAAACTAAGTATTCCATTCTGTTATCCTCCTTTTTTTCTTCTCCTTAATCACATCTTAACTTTACAGCTATCTTAAAAGATATGTATTTCGCACAACATATGCGACTAAGAGAAGTTTTACCGTAGGCAAAATTTGGGAAAAATTTCTGCAAGAAATTTTACCTCTTAATCGCTGTTATATTCTCCGAGCGATAGTGAGGACAGGGGATAGCCTGCAAGGCGGTTTTTGACGAAGTCAAAAAATCCCGCAGAGTCTGCTGAGGAACGCTTATTTCCAAAATTTGTTATCTTAACGGTTTGCAGACTGCAATTGATTTTGCGGAGGCTGCCTATCCTCGCAAGGCGTGGCAGGCTTTGCGCCTGAGCCTAAGTTTTAGCAGACCTTTGGGCACCACCCCCGCGTAGCACATCGCAGCCCACCATGCAAATTTTGCGGTGATTGCAATTTGCAAGGTGCAATTGATTTTGCGGAGCTGCGGATGCGGAGTTGCGGGGCGTGGCAGGCTTTGCACTAAACTCTAACTTTTAGCAAACTTTCAGGCACCAACCCCGCGTATCACCCCGCAGCCCATCATGCAAATTTTTGGGCGGGTGCAATTTGCTTGATTTTGCGGAGCTGCGGATGCGGAGTTGCGGGGCGTGGCATGCTTTGCACCTAAGCCTAACTTTTAGCTGACTTTTAGTGCACCAACCCCGCGTGCCACCTCGCAACACACCATGCACCTTTTTCTACACGTGCATTCTGCAAGCTGCAATTGATTTTGCGGAGCTGCGGTAGCGGAGTTGGAGCAACGGAGCAAATGGTGGACCGGAATGCCGCACGTTCTTCGGCGGGGCAGGCTTTGCACCTAAGCCTAATTTTGAGCAGACTTGCGGTTTTAAAATGGAAAAGCTTTTATATCCCTTTATGCATAGTAATTTCAGGCAGGCTCTGTGTAAGTAAGGGGTATGTGACTTTAAGAGGTGAAGGAAAATATGTCGGAAGAAATAATGTTTTATCTGATGGACAATGTAGCTACTGAATCGCACTTTAACTTTTCATATAATAGAAACAAAATAAGAAAGGGTGAAAAATGAAAGACGAAACAAAAATGGCAATAGTTGCAGCTGCTTGTATGATGGGATTGGCAATAGTTTTTAAGAATGTATTGCACATAAAAGATACGCTATTGGTAGGTCAAATAGCACTTGTTCCTATGTATCTGGCTGCAGGATATTGGGCAGCAAAAGGGGGAGCTAGTAATAAGCTTTGGATGGGTGTAATAGTGCTTATTACTCTTGCGTATATCGCATTATATGCTTTTTAGAGATAACACTTCAGCTAAATTTAAAAAATAAAAAACAACCCTCATGGGATGCCTCGGAATTTTAATGCGGGTGGCGTGGATGGGGGTTTAGGCGCCACCCCCGCATGCCACATCGCAGCCCACCGTGCAAATTTTTGGGCGATGCAATTTGCTTGATTTTGCGGAGCTGCGGATGCGGAGTTGGAGCGAATGGTGGAGCGAAATGCAGCACGTTATTCGGCGTGGCCGGCCAACACTTCGGGTGCAACTTTTATACTTTAGATACCGACCCAGCTTAGCACATCGCAACCCACCATGCAAATTTTTGGGCGATTGCAATTTGCTTGATTTTGCGGCGCTGCGGGAGCGGAGTTGGAGGCGTGGCCGGCTTTGCACCTGAGCCTAACTTTTAGCTGACTTTTAAGCACCAACCCCACTTAGCACCTCGCAGCCCACCACGCACCTTTTTCTGCAAGTGCATTCTGCAAGCTACAATTGATTTTGCGGAGTGGCGGATGCGGTGTTGGAGGCGTGGCAGGCTTTGCACCTGGGCCTAACTTTTAGCTGACTTTTAGCCACCACCCCCGCTTAGCACCTCGCAGCCCACCATGTAACTTTTTCTGCAAGCTGCAATTGATTTTGCGGAGGCTGCTTATCCTCGCAAGGCAAGGCGTGGCAGGCTTTGCACTAAAATAGGAAAGTTTTTATATCCCTTTATGCATAGTAATTTCAGGCAGGCTTCGTACTTGAGTACCGGGTCTGTGACTTAAGACACAGAGGGAGCATTATTCATGTTAATTGGCGGAAAAAATAAAGATAAATGGAAAAAATGCGAAAGACTTTTAAAGAGAAGTACGTATATTATAAAAAGAAAACTAGAAGGTGGATTTAAATGAAATACAAAGTACATCGATTCGATATCAATATGTCCGCTGACCAGCAGAGATTAGAACAATTTTTAAATAATTTGGAAGGAGAGGTCGTGTCAATAATTCCAAACATTGCAAAAACAACCATATTTCAAATTTATGGGGTTACGCGTAAAATAGACTTTCTTTTTATAGTAGAGAAGTTGAAAAAATGACAAACAAAAGCATATTTTACATCTTTGGAATTTTACAAGCAATTACATTAGGATTAATTATCTTTTTTATTTTGCAAACAACAAACATCGGAAGAGATACTAATATTGTTTTAAGTGTTTTATTTCCCATTTTTACATTGATTGTTGAATACATGATATATTCTAAAAGATAATATCTCATTATTATTTTCTTGTTCTTTATATAACGCTTCGCTCTTCAGATAGAACTGAACTCCCCCCGTGCTTCGCACATATAGACTCGCTTCGCTCGAATTGATTTGAACTTAAACACAACTCTGAAATTACCCTTCGGGACGTTGCACTAAATATTAGCCCTCCCGGGATACACACCTAATCCTAATCCTAAATAATTTGCGGAAGTCCATCAGAAACCACGTTTTAAAAGGGGTTTCTTGATATGGTTTCTTTACAGTTGTTTTTTTTGCGGAGTAGCGGTGCGATAGCGACGCAGCGGAGTTGGAGGTGTGGAGCAAATGGTGGAGCGGAATGCCGCACGCTCTATTCATGGTTATTTATCCAAGTTCAATAGAAAAATACTTCGGGTATAGTGACTGCTATTATATTAATATAAGTATATAGAATAAAACAATCTAAAGAGGTGAGAAATATGGCTGGAGCAGCGGCTATCTATGCAACCTATGCAAGAAGAGTATTGGTAGGCGGACTACTTGTCGAAATGGATTCCGATAAATTTATACCCCTGATAGATTCCAAAACAACGGTTATACATGGTGTACTTGGGAAATTGAAGAAGTATCATTTATACTTCATCGTAAGAGATGGCATCACAATGTACTGCAAAACAGTGAGTCCTCTATCAATCACGCCATCAGTAGAAGTTGAAAAAATTGATACTGGTGGTGTAATCAAACTTTGATTAATGGTGGTGTATCCATATTGCATCTGTACTACAATATATCTCCCACCATGCTATCACATTTATATAGAATTAACGAAAATCGTTAATTATATAAATATGTAAAAACAAATAAGAAAACATGTTAAAAAATACCATGGAAGTTCTTACTGTAAAAATAGATGAGGAAATAGTAAATGCATTCAAGCATTTTGAAGGGTGGATTAGTTTAGGTGAGATAGCCAAAGCTCTCAGAATCACATATACCAAAACAGAAAGGATATGCTGGACTTTAGCAGGCAAGGGGGTGGTTTTTTGGAAGCCGGGGGAAGGAAGGGAACAGTTGTTCAGGTATAACAAAGAATATGGGAGAAAGAAAAAAACTGACCTACTCCATGAAATAGATAAGCTTCTTAAAAGGAATTATTATATAACTGGAGAAACCGCCTTATTCCTACATAATCTAACGGATCATGCAATGTATCAGAGGAGAATAGAACTCGCTCTGCCTAAAAGTAAATATAATGAACTGGCTGATAAATTGGTTGAAAATTTAAATAAATATGCGACAATTTTACCGGACGCGATTCCCAAACAGTGTAATAAAAATAATATAATAACAGATGCTTTGGTGGTTGGAGATGTCTTAGTTTTAAGAAAAGCTG
>QEXZ01000125.1 GCA_003160755.1 Methanomicrobiales archaeon | reverse complement strand
AAACACATCCAGCAGAGCTGGAATGGGTAACAGTTCTAATCCCTGGATAACGAGTACATCGTAATCTCCTTTCCACAGCCTTTCGTCTATCCATCCTGTTTTTCCTATACTCTCCGGCTGCTCATAGCCACGAATTACAAACTCCTCATCTCCTTTCTCTAAGGGATTATGATGCCAGTCAGTGGCGGATTCCAGGGTGGGGGCAAATACGGTGAGGTCATGTTTTTTCACCCATTCCTTTCCTACGAGTTCCGCATGCGCAGATATGCCACAGGTGGCATTCCATCTGCTCATCATCGCTATTTTCATCTCTTGGTGCACCCCCAATACAAATATAAAGAGTATCCATCAAAAGCATCAAACATAAGTCCTGGTCTACATGTTAAATTGGGATTTAACTGTATTTAATTATCTACCCAGTATTGTATTTGTATCATTTATTTCTCGCTAACTCCCTTCCCTTCTTTAAGCACCTGCTCTAATTTCTCTGCTGCATGCTGGTGGTCAAATTTCTTTGCCCGTGCTAAGGCGTTCATACCAATCTTCTTCCTTAGCTCGGCGTCTTTTAAAAGCATAATCACATACTCGGAAAAAGTGTCATAATCATCAGCTATAAACATGTCTTTTCCATTTACTGGATTCATTCCAAAGGTAGCCAGTCGAGTAGCAACGATGGGCAGCCCGCAAGCCTTAGCTTCTAAGAGCTTACCCCTAAATCCCGTGCCCAACTCAATCGGTGCCACAAACACGTCGCTATTCCAGTAAAACCGCCGCACATTATCATTATCCCCTCCTTCCCGGACAATTACATTGTCACTTCTCAAATCCAGAAGTTCTTGAGGTGGATTGAACCCAATTGCATAAAACTTTGCATCCGGGACTTCCTGCAGGATTTTAGCCCAGCAGTGGTTGATAAAATTCTTCACGGCATCCACGTTGGGATAATGCTGAAAATTACCCAGATAAAGGATTTTTTTTGTGCTTCTTTCCCATGACTTCTTCTTTGGCGGCGTGTAAAATGCCGTGTCAACTCCGTGGGGCACTACTCTGATTTTGTTTTCCAAGTTTGGGGCGTAATTTATCAGGATATCGGCATCCTCCTTGGTCAAAGTTAAAATTTCATCTGCGGTGTCATACATTTTGAATTCGTAATTAAACAGCTCCTTTATTGTATCTTCGCTAATATCTTCTCCTTTTTTGGCTCTCATCTCGAAAGCCTTCGTATAACATTCGTGTACCGAAATCACCGTCATGGTATCCGCGGGGATGAGGCTGCGATTTGCCTCTATATACTGCCCCATCATCGAATATTCCGCAATAAGAGCATCAAAATGCTTCTCTTTCAAGGTTAATTTCAATGCATCTTCAATTCCTTCGTCATAACCACCATCTCCGGTTAAGAAGACCCTCGGTCTATTTAATCTTTTGTAAAGTGCCTCTACTTCATCCTGCGGTCGTTCTCTAACAGAATCAATCCTGATAATCTCCTCGCAGAAAGGCTCAAGACTTTTGTCCTTTCGGTCCGCTTCGATATAAGCAGGGGCAATTAGCGTTATGTTATGCCCCATTGAAGACAGATTCTTAATTCTATGATAGATAAGGATAGGTCCACCTATGATGTCTGCTCTGGGAAGCAGCTTTGGCATGAATAGTATGTTCATTTTTATTGTACCCCTTTACAAAATAATGTCCCTTATCCGTGAACGAATTTTTTCGTGGCTCGTGAACAGCATCAATTCCCGCCACCGTTTTTGCAGTTTGCATAACCTTTGAAAAGGGTCGTATTTCGGCACCGCATCGGTTTTAGCGATGAAGATGTTCCTTAACGCCTCTTCACTACCTGCCCTGTCGCCTTCGGCAAGATAGTCTTCAGATAACAGTTTGCATGCCTTCTCAATCTTCTCTTCAAGGTCGCTTTTCAAAAAACAGCCCGGATAGGAATCAAAATCCTTGGGATAAACTCTTGTCATTCCCTTTATCTCTTTTTGATGCTCAATCTTTACTCGCTCATAGATAAAACGATAGATGTCCTCTCTCAACTGCATCCCGGTGGGATGTATCTTTGGCTGGGGAAGATGCTTGATGGATAGTTGATTATCCAGGAAAAAGTGAAAGCCAAACATCTTCGCGTTTATCAAAAAGTCTATATCCTCTCCTCTCGTGATATCCGGGTCAAAAGGCACAACGGTAAAAAGGTTTCGATGGATGACCATGTTCCCGCCAAAAACAAAAGGCGTCTCTTTCAACCTCGGTTCAGTTCCAATGATTTTGTCAAATGCTTCATTCATCCTGTCATATTGGTCCCAATATTTCATCCAGGAGCGAGAAGGTTTTTTAACGTGGTAATCTCCATCTGGTTGAAGGTAATAGCCTGCTACTGCGTTAATTGCTTTTCCCCCAACCTCCCTTCCGATAAATTCTTTCGCCTTCGTCATGAATTCCTGGTCTTCAAATACCTCGTCATCGTCAATAAGCACCGCCGCTTCTGAATCCAAGATATGAGGAATGAACATGCACAGATTCCGGATGTTGGCATACCCTCGTAATTGCAGAAGGTCATTATACTCCTTCTTGCCCTCGCTAATCAACAGTTCATGTATCTGATTTAGATGGGTGTGCCCGAATAACAATACATCCACTCCCGGATTGGATGACTGGATAATGTTGGCAATCTTCTTTTCAACTTGGTTTTCAATATCTTCTGCCGTGGCGACAGCAATTATCACCAGTTGAAAATCTTTATCCTCCAGCTTTTCTATACTCTGTATTGCTCTAAGCAACGTGCCTTCGCTATCTAAAGGAGTGGGGTGGTCATAGATAGCGTCTCCTTCCTTCCAACCAACTTCCCTCTCCCTCGCCCAATACGATGGGATTACCATTGTAACTTTCATATCATATGTCCATCACCCTTCAATTTTCCCCGTAGAAATAGAACACAACAAAGTGAATAATTTATATTAACTCGCTTCATAAATATGCATACAACATAAAGCAAAATAGGAGAGAAAAGAGGAGGAGAAGGAGAAAAGGGAAGATGAAAGTCAAGGAGATAATGAGCTTTCCCGCCATCGCCGAAGACGAAAATGTTCCGGTCGCTAAAATAATAAAGCACATGGAACTGTCGCGAATAGGGAGTGTAGTGATAACAAAAGCAGGTAAACCTGCAGGGATGGCCGTTGACCATGACATAGCGGCAAAAGTCATATTGAAGGATATAAATCCGGACGAGATGAAAGCGAAGGAGATTATGTCTTCACCGGTAATCACCGTGGAGGCTGACGCATCGGTGGAAGATGCAAGTGGGATTATGGCAAGGAAGGGCATAAGAAGGCTGCCTGTGATTGAAAATGGTGAGCTTGTAGGCATTATAAGTATTAGAAATGTATTAACAGGTAAGCCCGAGCATGTGAGGAAGTATCTGTTTTGAGTACGTACTAAAACTAAAAAGAAAGGAGAACGAAAAAGATGGCAGCGGAATTATTAGAAGTTAGGGATATAATGACCTATCCAGCTATCACCGAAGATGAAGACGTATCAGTTGCCGAAATAGCGAAGTGCATGAAAATGTCGGGAATATCCAGTGTGGTTATAACAAAAGGAGATAACCCCGTGGGAATCGTTACTGACCGTGACATAGTGACAAAAGTGATAATGAAAGGTAGAAACCCGGGTGAGGCAAAAGCGAAAGAGATAATATCCTCACCTTTGATGACCATTGAATCCGATGCGTCTCTTGGCAGTGCAGGCAAAGTCCTGATAGAAAAGGGGATACGAAGACTGCCTGTGATTGAGAATGGTGAACTCGTAGGCATTGTGAGTCTTAGAAATATCGTGACTAGAGAACCACTGCACGTACGAAAATATTTGTTTTGAGTTCCTGCAAGTGTATCTATCACACGCTGGGCAGATACGATGCGATATGGATTTACGAGGCGGAAGGCGCAAAAGTGATTGAAGATTTCCTTCACGAAAGCAGGAGTATCGCAACAACCGAAACCTGGGTCGCGTTTGCGCAGGACATATAGGCGTGGCGCGCTGAGGGGGGCTGTCGGCAGATTCGCTTTCTCTATTGCAATTCTTGGAATATCAAGGAAAGGGCAAGTGAAGTAAAAGCAAGAAGAAAAAGCAGGATGTTAGATTTATTACACGACCGTGCAGGGGATTCATGTGCGCAAAAAAACGAAAAATATATATATAAAATATTTCACAAGATATGTTAGGGATAGGATAGATACGGCAGGCAGACCAAGAGGAGAGATGATTAGCGAGAGAGGGAGAGGTAGAGAGAGCGAGGAGATGGAGAAGGAAGGTGGGTCAGGTTGATTTTAGCCGAACATTATCCAGTGCTTATTATTGTAATATCCCTGCTTTCTGCATTCACCATTCTGATTGCGGGATGGCTGAATAAGAAGACCTGTTTGCCTATCTCCCTCGCAACCATTTTCGTGCAGCTATTGCTCGCTTTTTCCATTTTACACCATGTCGTTATCACGCGTGAACCGATACATTACTGGCTGGGTGGATGGGCACCCCCCTGGGGCATAGAATACGTCGTAGATGCATTCAACGCATACGTGCTGGTTATAGTTCTATTCATCTGCCTGCTAACGGTGATATATGCAAAGAGGAGCATAGAAAAAGAGCTACCTCGTAAAATCGTGTCGTTCTACGTGGTCTTTCAGCTGCTCGTTACCGGTTTATGCGGCATCACGGTAACCGGAGATGTATTCAACCTGTATGTATTTCTAGAGATAGCTTCTTTAGCGGCGTATGCGTTAATAGCTGCCGCGGGTGGTAGATCAT
>QEXZ01000124.1 GCA_003160755.1 Methanomicrobiales archaeon | reverse complement strand
AAATAGCGAAGAGCATGAGAGCAAAAGTAATTGTGCAGGATGAACATGGCTATGGAAATTTTTAATTTTAACAGAGCAAATAAGTCAACTATAAGCGATACACACTCGGGATTTCGGGCATGGAAAAGGATTGAGAGTGCATGAATAAATTAATAATAGATAGAATTGTAGAGGCAAAAGAAATCAAAAGAATTGTTAGCATCTCAGTCAAAGAATTTAAACCGGTAGAAGCATTATGAATTTAGACCGAAGACAAATACGAAGTGATAATCGTGGGGGGGGCATTCTACCGAATGACGAGTGATGCAAAGGTATATATATATATAAACATAGCGAGTAATAAAGAGGTTATTGTATGGAACTGAAATATGAGCCGGGGAAGATAAAAATCGAAAACAAAGTTTTTACTGCTTTGGATGAGTTTGTCTCAGATTTCATGAAATTGCTTGAGGGATATACAGATTACGTGATTGTAAGCGGATATGTTGTAATTCTTTTTGGACGGGCACGTGGCACTGAGGATATTGACACGATAATAAGATACATGGATAAAGATACGTTCACTTCTTTTTACCAGAGACTTAGTAGAGAGGGGTATTATTTTTTAAATCCCGAAGATGTAAATGGATTATATGAAATGCTTGAAGAGGGATTAAGGGTGAGAATAGCGAAAGAGGATACGATAATACCAAATATTGAACTGAAGTTTGTGAAGGATGATTTTGATAGATATTCAATTGATAACAGGTTGGAAGTTGTGATAGGAGAAAAACATCTGTTTATTTCTCCAATTGAGCTGCAGATACCTTATAAGCTATATTTAGGTAGCGATAAAGATATTGAGGATGCAGTATATCTCTGGGATATTTTTAAAGGAGAGATAGATGTAAGTCTACTCGGGAGATTCATGAAAGCACTAAACGTTAGAGGTAAGGAGTATGGAATTGAAGTTTGATAAGGGGGAGAATTTTAAGGAAAGGCTGGAATTCGTCCATTATTATGCTGAATGGGTTAAGCGGGTTCCGAACGAAGTGTGGAGTAAGCAGCAGGCTGAATTGATTGATAGTTTTATGGTTAATGCAATAAACTTCAAGATGACGCCAGAGAAATATTTGGAGATGGTAAACAAATGATAAACAGAGAGGGTGCATAACGGCGATGGAAAAAGAGGAGCAGGAATAAAATGGGGGGGTGTAGTATTGAGGGAATTGGAAACATTGGCTAAGGAACGAAAAGAAGATGTAACCACAATTATAGCAAATGCAGTGAAGATAGGCATCGAAAAAATCAGACAGGAGACGATTTTAGAGCGGTATTTAAAGAAATTTATTACAAGGGAGGCGGCGATTAAATTGGTGGGGGTAGAAGTTGTGAGGCTTGCAGAAAGGCAGAGAGAAGCTGTTTTGGAGGATGTTGAGTGGGGATTGCATGGATAAAGCGGTATCCAATGCAGGATCACCAATCGATTTAAAGTTAGATGAGGGCGAATTAGAAGCATTAACACTATGCGATAGACTTAAAGTAAGAACATTCCTTACCTATGATTTGGATGCAAGAGATGCGGGAAAACAGTTAGGATTTGAGGTTCACGGTTCGGTTGGAGTAATAGCAAGAGCTTACAGAGAAGGATTAACCGATTTGGAGATGTTTTGAGATAAGAGAGCCAAAATGAGTGCAAAACCTGGAGTATCAGTCGTTATCCCGGCAAAGAACGAAGAGAAATCAATCGGGAAGTGCATAGAAAAGATACAGAGAGTCTTCACAGAGCATCACACAGATGGAGAGATAATAATTGCAGATAACTCTACAGATAACACACCAGAAATAGCGAAGAGTCTGGGAGCGAAAGTAATTGTGCCTGATGAACATGGCTATGGAAATGCTTATCGGTTCGGATTCGAGCATGCGTCGGGGGATTACGTGGTGATGTGATGGGCGATGGCGATAACACTTATGATTTTACAGACATCCCAAAACTGTTAGAACCGCTAAAAAGAGGAGAAGCAGACCTCGTGCTGGGGAGTCGGTTTAAGGGCGAGATAAAAAAGGGAAAAGTGGTGATAAATTGTCAAGCGAAGATTTATATGATGAAAAACCTTTCTTTCAAAAAGAAAGCTTTACCAAAGAAAAATTATAAAATAAGAAAGAGGAGAAAAGGAAATGGTTGAGGAGAAACAACTTGTGGAGCGACTTGCTCCAAGAATAGAGGAGAGGATAAGATATAGAGTTGTGAGAAGCATCATTGACGCACTTGAGGAACAATTTTATCCGCCGGAGGAGATGTTTAGAGAGGAGTTTGTGAAGAGTGTGGAAGAGGCTGAGAAAAGAGTGAAAGAAGGAAAAGCCAGGACTTTTAAAGATGTAAATGAGCTAAATGTGTTTTTAGAGAGTTTGAAGACTGAAGAATGAATAGTTACAGCCAAGACATTGATGAAGAGCTAATTTCTAAGTTAAGGAGATTGGCAAAAAGAGACAAAACGTTGTACACAGCAGTGCAAAAGAAATTGGTTCAAATCGCAGAGAAACCTTATCTCGGCAAGCCACTTCATGGGAAACTAAAGGGTAAAAGGAGAGTTCATATTGGACATTTCGTGCTTATTTATGGTATAGACGAGAAAGAGCGCAGAGTAATATTTTTAGACTTTACGCATCATGATGAAGCATATAAATAATAAGAGTTGGAGCAAAATGTGGAAATTGCATACAAACCTTTCTTTCAAAAAGAAACCTTGCCTAAAGAAACAAGTCTTTTTTTCTTTTAGCACAGGTTTTCTTTTTTAGGAAAAAAGAAAAAGTGTTATGAAAACACTTGCCGCGATTCCATGTTATAATGAAAGAGTACCAATCGGGTCAGTCGTATTAATAGCCCGGAAACACGTTGATGAGGTCCTGGTGGTAGATGACGGGTCTACCGATGATACCGCAGAAGTGGCAACGGGGGCAGGTGCTGTGGTCGTTTCGCATGAGGGGAATAAGGGTAAGGGCGCGGCTATAAAGACGGTGCTGAAATATGCGACAGAGGGTGAATTCGATGCTTTGGTTTTGCTGGACGGTGATGGTCAGCACGATCCAAATCAGATACCGCTGCTAATACAACTGCTTCAAGATGATACTGCGGATGTAGTTATAGGATTCAGGAATCTCAACCAAATGCCGCGTTACCGAAGACTTGGAAGGGTAGTGCTGGATATTACCACGGCTGCGGGAAGATTGACAAGAGACTCGCAGTCTGGCTTCAGAGCATTGAATCGAAAAGCTGTAGAGGCATTGCAGAGAGAAAATCTAAAATCAGAAGGATTTTCAATTGAATCCGAGATGATCATGGCTGCGCGAGATCAGAAACTGCGGATCAATGACGTGCCAATTCACTGCAATTACGGTAACGGCAAGACTTCGACGAAAGATCCCATCTCACATGGATTTGGTGTGCTCAATTATATTCTCGGGTTGATAACCGAGAAACGACCGCTGTTGTTCATCGGGCTACCGGGATTTGTGTTCACTTTGATCGGTTTCTATTTCGGCTTGATGCTCTTGCGGCAATACAACCAATCAGGCTATTTCTCCATGCCGTTTACGATGCTTGCGGGGTTCTTTATTGCTGTGGGTATCTTAGGCGTGTTTATCTGGCTGGTGCTGAACGTTATCTCGAGGTTACTGAAGGGGAAAGAGAATAGCAGTGAGAAATAAAAGAGGGAATGTACGTGTTTAGCTAACCGCCAGATTACACATCGTGGGCTCTGCCCACGTCCCGCAAACCCTGAAAGGAGTTATTTCACAAGAAAACAGAAAATAAATTATGGACGCAGATTAACACAAACTTTTTTGCAAGCAAAAACCTTTACTAAAAAATGCTTACGCTTCTTTTTTGCAAGCAAAAACCTTTACTAAAAAATGCTTACGCTTCTTTTTTGGAAGCAAAAACCTTTACTAAAAAAATGCTTACGCTTCTTTTTTGGAAGCAAAAACCTTTACCAAAAAATACGATGAAAAGATTAATGCCGTTAGCCCCGTCCGACAAAAAAAGAATAAATCTGCGTAAATCCATGTAAATCTGCGTCCTAAATAGGTAGCAGTATTACAAAATATGCCCAAATTGCGGATGCAAAATGGTGCTGTAAATAAATAAGATGCCAAGAGAGAATTATCGGAGAATAATGAAAGGATATGAGCCTCACGAACCAACTACGATAGGAGAACATCTATTTTATATAATCTGGTGTTTTCTTTGTGAATTAAGAATTTTAGGCATGCGCATTTGGCGGTGGATTTCTGGGAAATACAGAAGCACATGACTGAGAGAAGCATCTGAACGAATCTTATCATAAAAGGAATAGAAGATGGAAATGAAGACACTTGCGGCGATGCCTGCGCATAATGAGGATGAACGTATAGCTAAGGTGGTGCTTGGTGCGAAAAAGCATGTGGATAAGGTTGTCGTGGTGGACGATGGCAGTACAGATTCAACTGCGGAAATCGCAGAAGCATTAGGCGCGCTGGTTGTACGGCACGAAGAGAATAGAGGTTACGGCGCTACCATAAGAACTTGCTTTGTGACTGCAAATAACTTTTTCTCTAAAGAGAAAACCTTAACTAAAAGAGGGGCTAAAAATCGTACATGGGAGAATCTGTACAGGGAACAGCATCCCTAGAGAATTTTGAAAAAGCCCTTGGATATACAACTTTTTTATCTGTTCATACATATAATCCTATATTATGAAAACTTTAATAGGCTTCGGGCAGAAGGAGGCGTACAAGCGAGTGGAACAGCTTGGCGATCGGCTGGCGGAGGTTAAATCGCAGATAGATTGGGGAGCGTTTCGCCCGATCG
>QEXZ01000123.1 GCA_003160755.1 Methanomicrobiales archaeon | reverse complement strand
GTTGGTATGATTATATAGTCATTCCAGTGATAAATTGTAAAATTATTAAACCACGAGATTTCACGAGAAACCTTTTCTTATGTGGGGCTCAGCCCCACGACCCCGCAAGCCCTGTAAGGGCGTATAGAAAAGCTTTACCAAAAGAATCTTTTTCTTAGCACAGGTTCTTTTTCTAAAAGAAAGTGTTTTGTGAAAAAGAAAAAGTGTTGTGTAATCTATTCATCGAAAATGTGGTAGAGAAAATGAGCAATAAAAAGGGAGAAAGATACTGCCACCTCAACGTTTGCTTCCAGGACAATATCTTTTCGATAATGCAATACGCTTGCGTAATAGAAAAATATGTCGGGTTTTGTGAAACTGACTTCGGTGCTCGTCTCATGACAAAAGAGGCAGCGTATCTCAGAAACGAGCTAAAAAGCAGGCGTAAAATACTGGATGTGGGTTGTGGTATAGGCGCATTTGAACAAAGATTGCCGGAACTAAACATAATTGGGGTTGATATGAGCAAGGAAATGATTGAAACTGCGAGAGCAAGAACAACGAACCCTTATTGCCTTGCTGATGCCACCCGATTACCTTTCCTTGATGCTTCTTTTGATGCTCTGTTTTATGTTACGAGTTTGGAATTTATGGACAATTATAAAAGAGGAATAGACGAAGCAGTTAGAGTTTTAGCGCGTGGAGGGAAATTAGTTGCAATGGTTTTAAATCAGGAATCTGATTATTTCAAAGCACATTATTCCAAACGGGATTCGTATTTCAGAAGAATAAGACATAAAAACCCTGTAGAAATGGCTGATTACATTGCACAGCGTTTTTATGTTCAAACTAGCTATTTCCTGGGTATTGATGCAGAAGAAATCTTTGATACACAAGATAAAAGGTATGCAAGTTTGTTTATAATAAAGGGAAACAAGAAATAGAAACGAAATGATAATTGCCGAAATTACGGTCGTGCCGATAGGAACAAAAACGCCGAGTGTAAGTAAATACGTGTCAAAAGCAGTGGATGAGCTGAAAAGGTTGGGATTGAAACCAGAACTCACCGCTATGGGCACGATATTTGAAGCAGAAGAGATGTCCATAGTTTTAAAGGCGTTTGAAGCCGTGCATGAATCCGTTTTCAAGCAGGGTGCGGAAAGAGTCGCTACGACCTTAAAGATAGATGAGAGAAGGGATAAAGAGGGAACAATAAAACAGAAGATGCGATCAGTCGCATCTGTTTAAAATTAATTTAATTTAGAATAGATAAATTTCATAATACTTATAATGATATGATAAGAAGATGGCGAAAGTGCTTATGTAAAGGGGGGATTTAAATCATGAAGGCAGCAGTTGCACAAGTTAAGCTTTATAATAACATAGAAGCCAATTTAATAACCATTTCTAAATACATCTCGCGGGCATCAAAAGAGGATATAGACATATTGTGTTTTCCTGAATGCAATATTACCGGCTATGTGTGCGATTTTAGTAAAGTCGATCAAAAGAAATTAATGGAAACAGTGGATATTATTCAAGAACAGGTGACAAAAGCTGGTGTGAACGTTATTGTGGGGGCACCTTATTTTGAACGAGAGAAATGTTTTAATAGCGCAATAGTCCTGTTAACGAATGGAGAGAGGTATATTTATCACAAGATCAATCTCACTTCTTCTGAAGAAGCATATTTTAAGAAGGGTAAAGAACCGTTAATTTTTCAGTTAGGTGAGGTTAAGTTTGGCGTTTTAATCTGTCGGGACCAGAACGACTCGATACTCGCTAAGCGATATAAAACATTAGGGGCAGATGCTATCTTCATCTTATCGGCACATTTTTATGAGCCAATCGAAGCGATACGAAAACTAAATAAAAATAGAGCTTTGCCAATTGCAAGAGCGGTTGAAAACAACCTATTCGTACTTAAAGTCAATGCCGTTGGCTCAATTAATGAGTTCATCAGTTTAGGTGGAAGCCTGATTATAAACCCGGAAGGCTTTGTCGTCCGTGAAGGGGATAATGTAAATGAGACGGTTCTAAGTTATGAAATATCAAGAAGAGAAAAAAAACCACGAGATTTCACGAGATTAACACAAGAAAACATGCCTGATACAGGATACAGGTTTAACTTGCATCTTTGTATCTTGCATCTTCACAATTCCTCATAATTTTATCATATCTCATAATCTGTATCTTTAACCTTCCTCATCACTATCTCAACGGTATAATTTTGGATTGGGAACTCAAACAAAAGCTTATTATTTATAGGGGGATAAGAGATATTTAACTATGGGTAGTAGTACTGGCAGAGTAGAAGAGGTATGATTGTATGATTCATTCCTTTTTCGCCATCCAAGGGTAGAAGATGGCGATGCAATATGGAGGCTTGTCAAGCATTCACCGCCACTTGACTTGAATTCGCGGTATAGTTACTTGATTTTATGTAAGCACTTTAGAGAGACCTGTGTAATCGGAGAAACCGATAATGGAATTGTCGCTTTCCTCTCAGCCTACAAGCCTCCGGAGAAATCAGATGTCTTGTTCATCTGGCAGGTGGTAGTCGCGCGACATCAGCAGGGAAAAGGAGTCGCTTCGGCGATGGTAAAATATTTGCTGTCCGAGGAATATTTAAAAGATGTGACATATCTAGAGACGAGTGTAACACCACCCAACAGGAAGTCACTCGCACTCTTCAAATCTATTGCCGACTACCTAAATACAACCATAGAGAAGCAGGAGTTTCTAAAAGGGGAAGACTTCGGAGCCAACGAACACCCACCTGAAATTCTATTGCGCATAGGACCTTTTACACATGCACCAGAGGAGGTCTCAGACGAGGGATCCGTGGGTTTAAAAGTGTTCAAGGAGAAGGAGTCAGAGGTAAGGTCGTATTCGCGCTCTTTTCCTACCGTTTTTGACCACGCACGTGGGTCAATCATCTATGATGAAAGCAATAACCGATACATAGATTTCTTCGCAGGCGCAGGAACTTTAAACTACGGACACAACAACCCCCTGGTAACAAAGGCTATAATAGAATATCTACAAAATGACGGAATCGTTCACGGTCTTGATAAGGCAACAACGAGTAAACGACGTTTCATTGAGTCTTTCTACTCGATCATCCTTGAACCGCGTGACCTCGACTACAAGATACAGTTCCCGGGTCCTACGGGTACAAACGCTGTTGAGACTGCATTGAAGCTTGCTCGTATGATAAAAGGCACATCCAACATCATCGCATTTACCAACGCATTTCATGGGTTGACTATGGGGTCGCTTTCTATAACAGGAAATGACTTCTACCGTGACGAGTCGTTTATCAGCCGAAACAACGTCGCATTCATGCCTTACGACGGCTACTTTGGCGATAGTATCAACACCGTTGATTACTTGCGAAAGTTCCTGGAAGACAGCAGCAGCGGTCTGGATGACCCAGCAGCAGTAATTGTAGAGACGGTTCAGGGTGAAGGCGGGGTGAATGTTTCAAGCATTGAATGGCTCAGGCAATTATCTGAACTCTGCCATGAGTTCGACATACTGTTGATTGTAGACGATATTCAGGTGGGTAACGGACGTACCGGGCGGTTCTTCAGTTTTGAACACGCCGGTATCACGCCTGACATTGTTACACTCTCAAAGAGCATTGGTGGTGGTCTCCCGCTGTCGCTTGTATTGATGAAGCCGGAGTTAGATATATGGAAGCCCGGAGAACACACAGGTACTTTCAGGGGTAACAACCTGGCTTTCGTGGCTGCCACCCAGTTATTCAATTACTGGAAGACGGATGAACTAACACGAGAGGTTAACAAGAAGTCATCAATAGTAAGGAAACGTCTTGAAACCATTAGAGACCGGCACCCCCAGTTGGAGGCGGACGTTCGGGGTCGCGGGCTTATATATGGGCTGGATGTTCTACACAGAGGCTTCTGCGGGAACCTTGCGAAGGCTGCTTTCGACCGGAATGTGATTATTGAGCTGGCAGGTGCTGAAGATAACGTCCTGAAATTCCTCCCGTCATTGATTATAGAAGAAGAGTTGTTGAGGGAGGGACTTGACATAATCGAGGAGAGTGTGGAAGATGTCCTTAAAGAGGAAGTGTTAATACATCAAACCAGAACGTCCGGTGATGTGGTGCTATGATAGTCCGTAATATCGATGAGATAGAGGGCAGTGAGAGGGAGGTGACTGCCGAAAACAATAACTGGATTAGCAGGCGTTTATTGTTGAAAAGAGACGGGGTTGGCTTCTCACTCCATGAGACCATCATCAATGAGGGGACTGAGACATATATATGGTATAAGAACCATGTTGAAGCAGTGTACTGTATAGAAGGAGAGGGAGAAGTTGAACTCGTAGACGATAATAGTGTATATGAAATAATACCTGGAACTTTATACGTACTCAACAAGCATGAAAAGCACCTTCTTAGAGCAAAGAAGCGTATGCGGGTGGTGTGTGTCTTCAACCCGCCTCTTACAGGCAGTGAAGTCCACCAGGAAGATGGATCCTACCCTCTAACAGAATAAATACCGATGGTGTGTAAATAGAATGAATGCGGAAGACAGAACCAATTTAAAGGATTTTTTTGTAGAGAAAGCAGTCCTTGACGGCGTTGATATGGGTGAAGATATGATAACATTTAAATATCTTCTTGACGGTGATATAAACACACTTAAAGTTCGGTATAAATCGCTTTCCTTAAACCAACCAAAACTTACCCGGCACGATAAAGACGCTTTAAAAACGTTTGCTGTTTCTCTTGGTGTGTTCGGTTTTTTCCGATTTGGTGCCGTACTGCCCGCTCAATTAGATCTCAGAAAATACGATAGGTGGGTTCACTCTGACTTGGTAAAATTCC
>QEXZ01000122.1 GCA_003160755.1 Methanomicrobiales archaeon | reverse complement strand
AGTTACTATGTCTTTGCCGGTAAAGCAGACATTGTCGCTGAACCTTATAGCAGCTTTACTCTTTTTCGTTTATCTTTTGATAACAGCATTCGCAGTCTGGTCTTTAGAAGACCGTGTAAATAGATTAACATACGAAGAAGGAGGAGGAGGTGATTAAAAAGAGATGGATGTATATGGAATATTTGTCGTTTCTGTCATTTACTGGACGACGCTTTTAGTACTCTTTGTATGGCTTAACAGACGACTGTCTGCGCTTAAAGAGAGGATAGCGGGATTGGAGGGAAGGAAGTAGGAAGGAGCGCCAAGAAAAAATAAATCGTTGACACAAATTAACGCAGATTAACACAAACCTTTCTTTCAAAAAGAAAGCTTTACCAAAGAAATTTGTTTTTCTTTTAGCACAGGTTTTCTTTTTTTGAAAAAGAAAAAGTGTTGCGTAAATCAGTGTAAATCTGTGTCTTAAATAGGAGGAAGCTATACCTTATATACAATGAAAATCAAAGCGGTTCATATCATCGTTTTCGCGCTGGTCGCTCTAAGCGCTATTTTCGCATACGATGCCTTTTCGTCTTTTATCAATCCGTATTTAACGGTCTCGGATGTCGCGGGGAATGAGGAGTATATTGGCAAAGAAATTCAGATTTTGGATACGGTTGCCGAGGGGTCATTACATTTGGCTGAGGACGGCACGCTGCTTTTCGACCTCACTGACGGCAAAGCCACAATCGAGGTAACATATTCGGGAGTCCACCCCCAGGGCCTCAAACAGGGGCAAAAGGCCGTTGCCATCGGAAAACTGACTGCACCGTATCACATGAATGCGACACAGCTATTGGTTAAATGCCCCTCAAAGTACGAGTAAATAGGGTGAGGATAAACATCATGGAAAAGGGGGCTAGAAGATATGGAACTGGAAAGAGAAGAGGTGCTGAGTGCAATACACCACTGTGTAAAATGTAAGCTGTGCAGCATTGCGAGTTTCCATCCGAATGAGGAATGGCTGCCCTTATGCCCCAGCGGGGAATATTACGGCTATCAAGCGTTTTACGCACCGGGCAAGATGGAGATTTTCCGGGCGATATTAGAAGGCGAGATAACAGAACCTTCGGAGGGGCTATTACATTCGATCTATGCCTGTACGGTATGCGGGGCATGTTACGAGAAATGTAAGCAGATAACAAGTGTGGAGCTGGGAGCTCCTGACCTGTTTGAAGCGATGCGGCATGAGATGGCAAGTAAAGGCTGGATTCTTGATGTGCATACGTCTATTGCAGATAAGATAGAAGAAACGAAGAATGCGTATGGCGAGAAATATGAATATAATGTCAATGCGGAAACGACCGATGGGGATGCAGATGTTCTCTATTACATTGGTTGTACTGCCCGGTATAGAGTGCCGGAGATTGCAGATGCCATGCTTGGAATCTTCGATAAATTAGGGCTGAAATATCAGGTGATGGGCGAGGAATGGTGCTGTGGCTCGGTATTATTCAGAACAGGACAGGTAGAAGCGGCGAGGGAGCTCGTGGCACACAACATTGAAGAGATAAAGAGGAGCGGCGCAAAGACCGTTGTTTTTACATGTCCCGGCTGTATGAAGACGTTCGAGAAGGATTACCCTGATATGGGTGTCGAACTGTTGCATTCCACGCAGTTTTTAACGCGACAGGGGAATATGAACCTGAAGAAGGAGGATCTGAAAGCGGCTTATCACGACCCATGTCATTTAGGCAGGGATTTGGGCATATACGAAGAGCCAAGAGCAGTTTTGCGCGAAGTAGCAGACATAAAGGAGATGAAGCGAGAAAGGGAGCAAGCATGGTGCTGCGGCTCGGGAGGTGGCGTAAAATCGGCATTCGATGACTTCGCACTGTGGAGTGCTACCGAACGGCTGAAAGAAGCGAAAGAAGCAGGTGCAGAAGCACTTGTGAGTGCATGCCCGTTCTGTAAACGCAATTTGAAGGAAGCTGCGGAGAAAGAAGAACTGGAAGTGTATGACGTTGTGGAGCTTGTAAATAGGTGTTTAGAGGGGTGATTAAGATGAATGAAACTTTTTCAACGTTAGTAAAGGAACTGCAAGCGATAGTGGGGGAGCGGAATGCGACTGACGACCTCGCAATATGCACGTCGTATTCGAGAGACCAGCACTGGCATTTTGTGCCCGCGAAGAACCCGGCTTGTATCGTACGACCAGGGACTAAAGAAGAAGTGCGAACGGTTTTGATGCTTGCAAATACGCATAAAATACCGGTAATTCCGTATAGCACGGGGATAAACGTGCGTGGGTTGACTATCCCGGTTCATGACGGCAGCATTTTGTTAGACCTGTCGAGGATGAACCGCATCCTGGAAATAAACCCCGATATGAAGACTGCGACCGTAGAGCCGGGTGTGACGTTTGGAATGTTACAGGAGCAGACGCGAAAGTACAAGTTGCGTCCTGCATTTCCTGATGCGCCGCTTACCGTGAGCGTACTGGTAAATTATTACCTGCGTGGGATATACCAAACTTCGGCTACGGACGGGCACGACCACACGATTTCGTATGAGATGATCCTGCCGAACGGCGAGACGTTGAAAACAGGTTCAAGAGCGCTTTCTGAGATGCCTTATTTCCGGTACGGCGTGGGTCCGGACTTTGCGGGTATGTTCTGCGCACATCCCGGTACGTGTGGTGTGGTGACCGAATTAACGGCGAAACTGTACCGACTGTATGACAACAGGAAAGAGTACTTCATTGGTTTTGACGATGTGGGCACGCCGACGAAATTCATTTACAATTTGATGAACGATGAATTAGCGGCAAGTATCCGGTTAGTGGACAACCAGAGCTGGTTAAAAGGTATCTTCGGCACTTTTGATTATCCTTACGAGAAGCTGCCGAAGTTCGTGTTGTGCGTGCTGGTAGAAGGCGTGGACGGTGTTTTCGAGGCGAAGGATAAGCTGGTGCGTGCGTATATGAAAGAATGCGGCGGGCAGATACAGGAATTACCGGCAGAGTTCGCAAGCACGTTCGAGCACGAGAGCCTGGGCGGTGCGGAGAAGAGCTGTATGGTGTTCGGCATAAAAGGGAGGGGGAACTACCATTGTATAGGGCTGTACGGACCTTTGACGTTGGCTGCGAAATATTATGAAGTACACGAGAAGACGGCGCTGGAAGTTGGGATCCCTCAGGACCACGTTCATTTCTATATTGACCCGATATACAGTTTCCACGGGCAGCTCTGCTATTTCGAGCTTGATATATTCTACGACGGTGGCGACCTGAAATTCGGCGAGAAATTGCGGAATTATAACGAGAAGCAATTTCACCGGCTGCTTGAGCTGGGTATCTACGGCTGGTTCAGACCTTACGCGGGAATAATAGAGCCGACCGCGGAAAGAATAGGGTATCTTGCCGAAGTCTGGAAGAAGTTCCTGCATGTTCTTGACCCGAACGAGATAATGAACAGGGGGAAACTGTTCTGAGGAAGAAAAGGGTGAGGCGATTCGGGTCTTTCCCAGGAAATTAAACCAGAAGGTATTATACCAAAAGGTTTAATATATTTTAAATTTGAGTGTTATAATAATACAATGAAGAATCCATTCATCTTTGGAAGAGCTGTAATGGGCAAGCATTTCGTGGACAGAGAAAAAGATATACACGAGCTAAGGTCCGCAATGCTTTCAGGGCAGCATGTAGTCCTATTTTCGCCAAGAAAAATAGGTAAAACTTCTTTGATTAAGGAGACGTTCCGGCGAACCGAAGAAGCGATATGCATTCACCTCGACCTATGGCAAGTAACGTCTACATACAGCTTAGGAAAAGAAATAATAAATTCCGTGGTGAATGAGACCTATGGTTCCATAGAGAAGCTGGGACGCGACCTTAAAGACCTCTTCAAAGCATTGAGACCGAAGATTTCCATCGACATGGAGGGACATATAGGTGTAGAGTTAGAGAAGGGAGAAGAGGAAGAAGTATTAATATTAAAAGAGGCACTCAATTTCCCGGAGAACGTGGCGAGGAAAAAGGGCGTAAAACTGATCATCGCATTCGACGAATTTCAAGAAATAGAACATTTAGATGGTTTAGAGCTCGAAAAACTCTTTCGGTCTATTTTACAACACCACGAGAACGTGAGTTATATTTTCGCAGGGAGTGAGAGAAGTTTGATAAATATCATATTTGGAGCGAAAGAAAGACCATTTTACAGATTTGCGAAACATATTGTATTAGAACCAATTGATAGAGAAGTACTGGTGCGTTTTGTTGTGAATAAGTTTGCAGCGAGTGGTAAAAGGATAGATATGGATGCTGCAAGGTGGACAGTGGAATTCAGCGAAGGAATTCCTTACTACGTTCAACATATCTGTCATGAAGTATGGTATATGGCGGAAAAGGAAGTAAAAAGGGAATTGGTGGAAAAAGTAATAGGAGAGCGCATTTTACCTGGATTGAGCAGTGGATTCGAGGTGATTTGGAAAGGAATAAAGAGCGAAGGGCAAAGAAAGTTGCTCATAGGCATTGCAAACGAGAACCAACCGCAAATCTATTCGCAGCGATTTATAGAGAAATACCGCTTGAAATCGCCAGGTCATGTGCGGAAGGCAATTAAATCGTTGGAAGGGGTAGGATTGATAGAAGAAGATAGGATATGGGACATTTTTTTCAGGGAATGGGTGAAGCAGAATTTTTATTCACGGATTTGAAAATTATACAAATAAGGTGTGAAAATTGCTTATGGACGAGCTGAGGATAAGGAAAGCCGTAGAGACGGATTTGCAGGATATTATAAGACTATGGAAGAGGAACATAAGAACGATAAACACCGCTTCAGATATCGCTGATTTATTCTATCCATTCAAAAAATATTACCTTGTAGCTGTTTATACGGATGCTGATGCCGGCACCGCGAACA
>QEXZ01000121.1 GCA_003160755.1 Methanomicrobiales archaeon | reverse complement strand
TAAAAAAAGTGGACTTGCCGACGGATTCTGAAGACCGAGAAGAAACGATAAAAGAGATAGTCAAACTTATTCTTTCGCTTGACGACTACTAAACAAACTTTCTTTGTGAAAGAAAGTTTGACTAAAGAAACAAGTCTTTTTTTCTTTTAGCACAGGTTTTCTTTTTTGTACAAAAAAGAAAAAGTGTATGAACGCGAAAATAAGCTTTTCATGTGTTGATGGCACCAGCAACCCTGTGGACTGGATGTACAGGTTAGAAGACGCAGGTTTTCAGGGCTGGGAAATAGTGGGTGAAGGGCAGCAAAAGGTGGAAGGCGGATTTAGAGAACGAGTGAAGGAAATATACGAAACAACGAATCTTGCTCTTTCCTTACACGCACCCCTCTCGGATATAAACATTGCCAGTGTAAACGAAGGGATATGGGAAGAGAGCATAAGACAGATAAAAGAGTGTATCGAGAACACATACGAGTTCGTTGAACATATATGCGTGGTGCATCCGGGTATTTTATCGCCATTATCTGTGCAGACGCCGGAAAAGGCGGTTCAGAAGGCGATTGAAGGTATAACGGCACTTTGCGCGTTTGCTGCTGAACGCGGATTGCGAATAGCGGTGGAGAATCTGCCATCAATAAATATGATGCTGGGAATGTATCCGGATGAACTCATTCAAATAGTGCGTGGTGTGAACATGGACAATCTGGGAATATGTCTTGACGTTGCGCATGCGAACACGACAAAGACGCTGGATGAATTCTTGAATATCCGTGATAAGGCAGAGGATGTGGAGATAATACATCTTCATGCGAGCGATAACTTTGGAGCGGATGACCTGCATTTGCCGCTGGGTACGGGGAACCTGGACTGGAAGAGGGTGTCAAACGGGATTGATGATTATGGATATGAAGGGCGGATGGTGATGGAATTATACACAATAGAAGACGGAATAGCGAGTTTGGAGTTCATCAGCAACCTACTTTAAAAATATGATTTCCCCCTGAGGGACATTCGTAAACCTTTTCAAGCTGCTTGCAGTCTTCAAACTTCTTGAGACACTCAGGAGCGTTTCTCAGTTCTTCTTTTCCAACATACACATAGCTCACACCATATTTCTGCATAATGTCGAGTGTTTCCGAGGTATTACCCTTGTAAGCACGTTCTACATCCTTATCACGCTCCCAAATGTCGGATCCATGTCCGTAAGCCCAATTTACGTAACCAAGCACTCTCAGTCTTCCGCCAATCATGCTCACCGGTGCGTGAATGGAGCACCAGGTTAAGAATACAGCTCTCTCTGGTGTGTGGGCTCGTACCCAGAGTCCAGTCTCATATTCTCCTATGTCCGCACAAGAATAGTTGGTGGATAAGTTCCATGTTGCCACCAGACCAGAACTGAAAACGGAAAATACGAGCAGCAGCGTAATTGTAGTTGCAACTAAACCCCTACGAAGCCTTGAACTTTTACTTATATTTGTAAACGTAATATCAGCGAGAAAACACCCACCTGCGACTGCAATTGCAACCCACGCATAGTGAAAGAACTTATACATGTCCCAAACGTTTGGTGTAAACGAGACGAAGTTCGGAAGTGCAAGCATCAAGAACAACCATGAATAGACAAAAAAACTGTGGGGATGCACGGATTTCTTGAATAAGCAGGCGAGAGCGAGTAAGAAAGGCAAGCCTAAATTTGCAAGGTAAAACATAAAAGGTTCGCTTTTTACAAAATAAAAAGCCCAAGGTGGTTTCGGTTCAATGAGACCTCCACTTGAGCCGGTGAACATCGGGATTAAGTAGGGTAAGATAAGAGGCACGAAGAAAATGAGGAAATAAAGTTCGTAATTGCGGGTGCTCTCCGACCGAGTGCTTAAATGATTCTTTAAGAAATTCAACACGAAGAGGAGGAACGCTGAAAAGCAGGCGAGCATGTGAAAAGGGAACAAAAGACCTGCTAACAAGCCTGCCAACGCTATCTCACGTTTTCCTTCGCGCGAGTGCGAGGATGAGAAAGAACGTGAACCTTTGTAGAAGAAATACGCTGAAGTAGTGAGCGTTGGCAGTCCCATGAGTTGAGGACGCTGCTGTAATAAATTATCAAAAATTGGTGGTATCGTGAAGAACTTCCCGTATTCAAACGCATAGTTTGTAGTGAGCTCAAACTGCCCGGCGGAGAGAGCAGAGAAGAAGAGCGAATAAGAAAAGCCCGCACCAAGCGTTCCGAGCAATACCGCGTAAACGCCTGCTCTTTCATTCTTCAGATACGATGCGAGAACGTAAAGCGAAAGCGCAAAGAGGAACACGAAAATTGCATTTGTAAAAACAATCAAGTGCGGTAAGAACGCACCAAAAGCTTTTTCTAAAATTGCCGTGTGGAAATCAACGAAGTAGTGGTAAAACATGTCAACACCCGCGTAATAAGGCATTTGTGGTGGGAAATTCCCGTTATTTATGCTTTCGATTATTTCGTAGTGCATTGGCGTGTCTTGCCAGTTAGAGCCAGTCAAAACGATGTAACCCTGCCGCCAGACCCAGACACTTTTGCTGAGCACGAAATAAGCGAAGAACGCAATTCCTGAACTCAACATCACTCCTTTCAGCGAGGACAAATGCAAATTACTCCTCCTGGGTGCAGTTTCAGTGTTGCGCAAGAAAAAAAGAAAGAGAAATGCAAACAAAATGAAAAAAGCAATTAGAATTGTGTGCTGGGAATAGCCAAAAGCAAGAGAGAGAAAGTAAATAAGATGTGTGGAAATCAGCACACTGAGGAGCATGTATAATAGCAGTTTCTCCTGTATATTCAGGTCTTTGAAGTAATATTCAACTATTATGTAGCCCGGGACGAAAAGAGTGAAAATGAGTGCTGAAACAAGGGATGCGTGGGTCGAGGAGAAAGATGCCAAGAGCAACAGAAAAAGTGGTAGCGTTTTAAGTGTTCCTTGTTTTAAAATTGAACTCATTCTTATCATTCTTTATTTCAAAACTTTTCTTTTTAAGAAAAGATTTGCGAACAATTATAGAAGATAAGGAATGGGGAAACCTGACAAAAGATTGGATTTAGGATTCGATGCAACACTAAAATTGTGGAAGGATTACGGGCTTTTTTCGCTAAGCGGCATGGATGCTCGACTTGGTGCGGGTGAGAAGGATTTATCGATGCTCTTTACTTACGTTGCCGCAGACCGCTACCTCGAGAAAGGAGAGAAGACGGAATATCCAGTGCCTTATGTCCTCTGGAAGAAGAAAAAGGGTGTGAGATTGGATGCAGGTGTTTCTTATGAAGAAGCGTTAGACCGAACAGATAGAGTAGAAATGCAGGCTAAGCCCATTGGAACGCCTGTTAGTTCATGGCAAACGTTTGAAGCAAAAACGGAAAGGATTTTGGATACATTGCGAGGGGAGTCAATATAAAAGCACGTGTAGGGTCGAGAATTGATCCTTACGGCGTATTTTACATGAAAATCAAGCAAATCTTCTCTGATGGCACGATACTCGTTGAGAACTTGCCAGAACTTGGTAAGAGGAGAATATCAAAAGTTGAGGAGAGAATAGAAGCCGATTTGGTGTTTCCTGCGGTGAGGGGTAGGGATATAGAACGCTGGAATGCCACGCCAGAAATTTATGCTCTCATCGTTCAAGACCCTAAGAAGAGAGTGGGCTACGAGGAGGAGTGGATGAAGGTTAATTTGCCGAGGACTTATGTGTATTTGCATAAGTTTAAAGAGCTTTTACTTTCGAGGCAGAATTATTGGAAGTATTTCTCAAAAGAATCCGTAGACAACAAGGATGTAAGTGAAAAACTAAAAGAACATCACAAATATGTTCGTGCTTTGGGCAAAAGGATTAGAAATGGAAAGGAATTATACGCTTTTCAAGTCTCAAACGCACCTTTTTACACGGTGTTTAACATAGGTGAGCAATCTTTTGCACCCTACAAAGTGGTATGGAAGAGGATGGCAAGCGACCTTGAAGCTGTGGTTCTCACAAAGGCCAAGACACCAATAGGCGAGAAGGATGTGATTCCAACGGATACTACTTCGCTTATTCCGTTTAAGAACGAGGAGGAAGCGCATTATGTGTGTGCGATTTTGAATTCTTCGGCGGTTAGATTTTGTGAGAGGTCTTATTCTTCTGCGGGTCGAGGTTTTGGAGCGCCTTCTATTGTCAAACATTTTGGGATACCGGAATACGAGAAGAGTAATGAAAGTCATCGGAAAGTTTCGGAACTTTCTAAAAAGGCGCATGGGTTGGCGAAAAGGTATTACGAAGGAAAGGATTTGCAGACACGAGAGGAGTTGAAGGAGGTGGAGGAGGAAATTGATACGATGGTTGCGGGATTGTATGGGATTACGGATGAAGAGTTGGAGGAGGTGAAGAAGACAGTGAGGGTTTTGAAAGGAGAGGAAGTTGAGCGATAGTTTTATATCAATAAATAAACAAAACATATCTATTATTGATTGCGGTGAGGAAAAATGAAGAAGCTCTCTGAGGCATCTTTGATGATTTTGGATTGTGGAATAAATATAAAATCAATTTCTGACCCGGAAAACGTTTTTGAGACTTTAAGTATTACACTTCAAAAAGAGCGAGAGGAGTTACAAGATGAATGGGATGACTTAGTCCAAAAGAATATTATTACCAAGGAAGAGTACTCATGGGTAATAAATTCATCATATAGGGATGAAGTAATAAAACAATGGGAAGAGTTCCTTAAAGATAAAAATATTACATCAGAGCATACAGTGGCACTTCTTGAGGGATATATCAAAAAAGAGCCTACTAAGCTAAGTCTTCTCATTAAAACAATGGGTAAAATTTCGGATTGGGAACAAAGTAAATATGTATCCTCTTCAAATTAAAGGGTAACTCAAAAATTGCCGATATATTGAACCATCGATAATGCTACCATTTTTGACAGATGCCATACAGAAGTTTTATTATACCTCAATTTCTACTGGAA
>QEXZ01000120.1 GCA_003160755.1 Methanomicrobiales archaeon | reverse complement strand
CATGCCGCTGAATAATACAGGAAAGTAAACCTGCTGTAAGGCGACTTTGGAAATGCTTCCTTCTCTATTCCCAGAATGTCTTCCAAATCCGACCAGTTGAATCTCCTTATCATAAACCTTTCTTTCAAAAAGAAAGCTTTACCAAAGAAATGTATCTGCTCAAAATTCGGTGGAATTTTGACCAGACATTGAAAAATGGAAATTGCAAAGTGCAAAAGTCATATTTGACAGATGGTGATAATAAAAGGTTTAAAGTCAAAATTAGTCTTTTCCACCCCTATTTTGCATTTTTCAATTTGCACTCTGCATTTTGCATTCAATTGCTCGAAATCCACAAGATTTTGAGCAATTACAAAGAAATAATATACTTTATGTAATTGCTCAAATAATAATCAATCTGACGACCTCATCGCTTTAATCAACTTCTCTTTTTTCATGCTTTTTATCTCACCATCAACAGTAGCATTCTTCATTTTCATTCTTTCATTCTCCTTCCTGTAATCATCCAAAGTCCGCCTTTTTAGCGTCCCATCAGGGAACACAGTTATCCAGCCCCTTTTCTCTTCTATTTTCCTTTCTCGCACGCAACTCTTACCCATCACCGCGTTTTTCATGTATTTAGCAACAATCGAGTAAGCGTGCTCTATCTCCGCGGGATACGGATTCCTCGATATTTTCTCGTAGCTCAGATTCGTGTTGAACCGATTAATTCGGTAATCTATATCCCCTCTCCGGTCTATCCCCGCTAAAAACCTCGCTATTTGCTCTATCTCAGATTCGTCCACTATCCCGGGTATGTACACCGTGTTCACCACGAGTTTTACTTTTCCATACGCGTTTCTTATATGCTCCAATATCCTTTTATTCGAGTATCCGGTATACCATTCATGCAGTTTCTCATCCCACGCCTTCAGGTCAAACATAGCCTCTGTTAAACCCGCTTCTATTAGCTCTTTTAGGTAACCATCGTCTAAAAAGTATCCATTCGTGTCAACCACGATCCACTCAATAAATTCTTTTAGTTGCGATACCAAATCCACGAGGTAATCTCTGTCCAGCGTAGGTTCGCCGCCTGTTATTACTGCTTCTTCCAGCGGTGTATCCCCGTAATAATCGGAGGACGATTTCTTCACGAGATTAATTAACTGCTCAACGCTCATCGGCTCGCCTATGGGTTCACGAGCGAGGCTAAAACAACCTTTACACCTGAAGTTGCAGCCGGAAAGCGTAATCCAAACGCGTGGCTTTAACTCCGACAGCGTAATAAAAGGAACGTACCTGTATCCATGTTCATACCCATGTCTTGATTCTGTTTCCAGCGTTGACATTTATTTATTTTGGTTATATCCTGTTTATCTCTCTATTTATTTTAATGTAAAAACGCACTTCAAGACACTTCAAACCCACCCGGTTTTGCAATTATTGTCTCTGTTTTCATATCTGGATACACTCTAACCCATTTTTTCGCCTCCTCTTCTCTCGATTCCGGGGAGGCAAATTGCTGGACACATGCTTTACCCCCGGCAACGTTCCTCAGGTACTTTGAAGCCGAATTAACCGCAAGTTGAATCTCATTGTCACTCGGTCTTCTTGTTACTTTCTCCCTCGCTTCACCAGGTGCAAACTTGATAACCTTATACTTTATTCCTGGGTCAATCTGCGCTAAAAAGGAAGCAATTCGCTCAATTTCTTCCACATCCACTATCTCCGGCATCAACACCGTTTCTACCCTGAAATCGAGTTTGCTTTCCCAGAGGTATCTCGCTGCCTTAAGAACCGGGCGATTGGACATGCCTGTATACCATTGGTGGGTTGACTCATTGTATGCTTTTATGTCAAGCTTAACTACATCAAGACCGATGTCCTTCAGTTCCATCACAGATTTCCTGTCCAATAAATATCCATTCGTAGATAGCGTAATGTGTTTCACTTCTATACGCATTTTGAGATTTAACACGAGGTCCATCAAAAAGTCCCTGTCCAGGGTTGGTTCGCCTCCTGTAATTACAGCCTCCTCCAGTAGCGTATTGCCATTGTAAGCACGATTCGATTTCTCCACCCAGTTTATTAATCCGTCAACAGTCATCGGCTCGCCTACCGTGTCACGAGCTATGCTAAAACATCCCTTACATTTGAAGTTGCAGCCCGAAAGCGTGATCCAAATACGTGGTTTCGGCTCTGTTAGTGATAGCGTAATAAAAGGAACGTATCTGTATCCATGTTCATATTTCGTCTCAGGCATTGGCATTTATTTCATATTGATTTTTATTTATTTTATATAACATGTCCATAGCCACTTCTCATTCCCATTGCGATGCAGATGCAAAAATAGGCGTAGTCCTGACCGACCCTGACGACTGGACTGCCCGTGCATTCCTGAATAACATCCGCAAAACAGGAGCGAACGCCTTCCCGATTGACCTCTCAACGTTAAGCGCATCCATCGCTGCTTCGGACTTTTCCATTTTCAATGCGGATTCAGAATACTTAAAACTCGATGCTATCCTTGTTCGTGACGTTGGCATCAGTTTCTCGCTTGAAACCATTTCGTTCAAGTTCGACCTGCTTCGAGCGTTTGAAAATTCAATAATAGTTATGAACCGCCCAACTGCAATCCAGAACGCAGCAAACAAATTCTTCTCATTCTACCTTTTCAAACTCGCATGCTTACCTATTCCACAGACCGTAATTAGTTCTGAGCTTGAAGTCGCTATGAAAACAATAGAAAAATTTGAATCTGTTGTGGTAAAACCGATTTTTGGAAGTCAAGGGGAGGGAATAATCAAACTTGAGAGTTCTCAACCAGAATCTGAGTTAGCATCAAAACTCAGAGAGCTACTGAAAGAAAGAGGCGTGCTTTATTTACAAGAGTTCGTGTCTAATCCCGGACGTGACATAAGGGTTTTTGTAGTTGGCGAAGAAGCTTTAGGTGCGATTTACAGGATTTCACGAAAAGGTTCTTTTGTTAGCAATTTGAGTCAGGGTGGAACACCCGTTAAATGTGAGCTAACAGGCGAAATGAAAGAACTCGCAATACGTGCTGCACGAGCGGTAGGCGCGGATTTCGCGGGTGTTGATTTGATAGAAGGTGAAGAAGGTCTGCTTCTGCTCGAGGTGAATGCAACACCTTCAGGAAAAGGCATAAAACTCGCTTGCGGTATTGACGTCACCGAGCGGGTTGTTGAGCTGTTATACGAGCGGGTTGAGGGATACAATAAATAAAAAAATATATGTCGGAAAAGGGGTCAAATATATAGGGGAAACGCATTGTAATATTAGTGGTAAAATGAGAAACTTTACAGCAATTCTCTATAAGGAGGAGGATATGTATGTTGCTGAGTGCCCTGAAGTTGGCACAATTAGTCAGGGAAAAACTATAGAAGAAGCTATAGATAATCTTAAAGAAGCAACAGAACTTTATATAGACGAGTTTCCGGTTAAGGAAGAGAAAAAAACACTTTTGACAACATTTGAGGTGGCTGTTAGTGCCAAAGCTTAGGAAAATATCTGGAGAAAAAGTAGTAAGAATTCTTTGTAATAAACTAGAATTCAAGATTACTGGGAGAACGGGCAGTCATGTTAGGCTCTCAAAAATAACTCCCGAAGGGAAAGTAGGAACTGTTGTTCCTATGCATAAAGAGCTAAAAATAGGGACTTTGAAGGGAGTTCTTAAATTGGCAAAAATTGATACAGATGAATTCATCAAATACCTTTAAACATCCAAGCCGAACTCTGCGGAAACTTTCGTTTTTCTTGCTCCGCCTTAGGCTCGGTCATATAACCCGGTATATCTGACCGTTTCATCCGCCTAAATTTGCATTTTAGGTAAACTTCAGATAAAACATTTCAATCTCTTAATGAATTATATAGGGGAAATAGAAGGGATAAATAGAAAAATGAGAGAAAAAGAGGCATTTAAATGTTTCATGGCAATTTTTATACTTTCTTTCCTTTTAACCTCAACACAAGGCGCATTTGCTTACTCCTCTTCTGATAACACCGCACCACCGAATTTGGTAATAACCGAAATCTACCCAAACACGGCGACGAAAAACGAGCCTGACGAATACGTTGCACTCGCTAATCCGCACTCTTATCCCGTAAACATCGAAGGCTGGAGCATAACGGATAACGAAGGAAAGATCATATTCCCTGCTTTCGCTATTGCTCCCGGCGAGACAATCTACGTTACAAGAAACGCTACGGCATTTGTAGAACAACTAAGTAACGTATCGCGTAGAGACATTTTTCCTGGTTTCGAATACGGCTTGGATTCCGATTCTGCCGTTACTCAACTGCAAACAGAAGGCAGATTTGCATTACGCAACAGTGGTGACGAGGTGATATTACAAGACAAGAGCGGAAAAGAGGTGGATGCTGTGATATACGGTGAATCCTCTTACAAGGGAGTAGGCTGGCAGGCTGAGCCGTTGAAGAAGCCGAGAGAAGGAATGATTTACAAACGAAACGAGTTTCAGGATACAAATCAGTGCAAAGACTGGCTGCTGCTCACGTTTGGCGCTTCGTATCACGCACCCGAAAAAATCACTTGTTTTGGCGAAATAACCGCTTTTGTATCTCCAGATTGTAGTTTTTCCGTTTTGCAACGCGAAATAGAAACAGCATCCACCTCTTTGTACATCAACCTCTACCAGTTTGAGAGCCTTTACCTCATGGATGCTGTTTTGGATGCTTTAAATAGTGGAGTGAACGTGTATTTGCTGCTCGAAGACCGTCCAGTTGGCGGTATCAAAGATGAAGAGAGGTATATTGCAGCGAAGATAAAAGAAAGCGGTGGGGAAGTTCGTTTATGTCACGACCCGTTCATAAATCACGCTAAATACGCAGTTATTGACAATGAACGTACCCTGATAACGACGGAAAACTGGAAAAATACAGGAATCCCGTATAACAGCTCCTTTGGAAACCGCGGCTGGGGTATCGTGATAACGAATGCGGAAGTAGCGAATT
>QEXZ01000012.1:20244-22033 GCA_003160755.1 Methanomicrobiales archaeon | reverse complement strand
GGTCAGTGGGGTTGGGAAGAAGCGACGTTTACATAGCCAACGTGCTTAAATGCCGACCACCGGAAAATAGAAATCCTACAACGATTGAGATAAGAGCATGCACCCCTTATTTGGATAAGCAAATGGAAATTATTGAACCGGCGGTTATTGCCACACTTGGGAACTTCTCGTTGGGTTATATCTTCGATAAATTCGGGCTGAGGAAGGATAAAATAAGTAAACTACACGGAAAAGTGTTTAAAATAAGCACGATTGCGGGTATTAAAAAGGTGGTCGCTTTATATCATCCAGCAGTTGCTACTTACAACCCCGGGATGAAAGAAGTATTAGTCGAGGATTTTAAGGAGCTGGCGAGATGTTTTTAAATTTTAAAAGTTTTTATGTCCACTTCGTAAATAGGGTGACATGACCATGAGCGAGGTATATTTCATAGATGCGAGGAAAAGAAACGGCGTTCCTATTGTAGAGAAGCTTGAAGCACTGCTGGAAAAAGTTGGAGATGGTCCCGGGAGCAATTTTAAAGGAAATGTTGCCTTGAAAATGCACATGGGTGAGCGAAATAACGAAACTTTCCTAAAGCCTTTTTACATGAAGAAAATAGCAGAGATAGTGAAGAAGCAAGGAGGAGACCCTTTTGTTACCGATACCACCACTTTATACATGTTCGATAGATTTCACGCAATGGATTATTACAGAACAGCATTCGAGCATGGATTCCTGCCATCTTATCTGGGATGCCCGGTGATTATCGCTGATGGTCTGAAGGATGACGGAGTGGAAGTAAGTGAAACTGTGGAAATAGCGAGGGGCATATATGAAAGTGATGGGATGGCCGTGGTTTCACATGCCACTGGGCATGGTACTGCGTCATTTGGAGGTGCGATAAAAAACGTGGCGATGGGATGCGTGACTAAAAAAAGCAAGATTTACCAGCACGAAGTGACAAAGCCTGTATACGATGAGGAGCTGTGTACTCAGTGTGATGCGTGCGTAGAGGAATGTAAATTTGGCGCAATAGAAACAAAAGAAAACGGGGGCAGGGAATTGATAATGGAGAACTGCGTGGGTTGTGGATGTTGTATCGATGCAGGCGAAACAGGTGCTTTACATTCGCAAGAGGGTGCGGGAGAGAAGTTGCAGCTACGGATTGCTGAGGTTGCAAATACGGTTATGAGAACCTTGCCTTATTCCGATTGTATCTTTATTAATTTCTTGATTGATATAACGCCTTTTTGTGATTGCGAAGGCCTCGCACCGAAGTATATATGTCCAGATATAGGTATTTTAGCCTCTAAAGACGCGGTTGCAATAGACCAGGCTACTATTGATTTGATAGGCAGGGACTCGTTTAAAGGGGACCCCGCCATTCAGGTGCGCGAAGCGCATAGATTGGGCTTGGGCGAGCTGGAATATGAGATTCGGAAGGTTTGAAAATGAAATACAAAATACATTACGTGCCGCTTTTCAGTGGAAAGGTAAGAAAAACGGAACACCTCTATATGCATCGCAATTTTGATGATGTCATAACTACGACTGGCTATGTCTGGTACCTCGAAGGAGCAAGTGAGAACATATTAGTGGATTCAGGTGGTGACCCAAAGCTATTAGCCGAGTTGGGTTATCCGGCAGAGAAAATCCAAAGTATAGAAGAAGGGTTAAGAAAGCTCGGCTTAGCTCCGCAGGACATAGATATAGTTATACAAACGCATCTTCACTTCGGGCATGCCGATTTAGCTTACAAATATAAGAATGCGAGGTTCTTTGTGCAAAAAGAGGAGTTAGAGTTTGC
>QEXZ01000012.1:0-20144 GCA_003160755.1 Methanomicrobiales archaeon | reverse complement strand
GCTTAGCTCCGCAGGACATAGATATAGTTATACAAACGCATCTTCACTTCGGGCATGCCGATTTAGCTTACAAATATAAGAATGCGAGGTTCTTTGTGCAAAAAGAGGAGTTAGAGTTTGCGAAGAAGCCGCATCCTGCTGTACATGCCTGGTATAATCTGAAAGCAATAGAAAAACAGGAGATAGAATTGATTGATGGGGATAAAGAGATATTTCCGGGTATAACGCTTTTGAAAACACCAGGACACAGTCCAGGGAGTCAATCTGTGCTAATTGATACAGTGCGAGGGAAAGAGGTGATAGAAGGTCTGTGCTGTATCGAGGAGAACTTCGAGCCCAGAATCATCCCTCCTGCTTATCACACCGATTTGCTCGAAGCCTATGATAGCTTAGCTCGGCTGAAGAAAATCGCAGACCATGTTATTCCTATGCATGAAACTGTTTTCTTTTAGCACAGGTTTTCTGTTCTGCGAAACTGCAAAGCATTTTTGGTCAAACTTTTTCTAAAAGTTTGTTGATAAACGTTTTTAAAAGTTTTAAAGAAAAAGTGTGTTCACAGCCTCTCCACATACCTCTTCAACATCTTATCCAGCGTTTCCCTCTTCAAAACCCCATTCATACTCTCAGTCTCAAACAATCTTTCCGGAAATCTCAAATCCCCGTATTCAAACCCACATGCACGTTTTATCTCCTTTTTTAAATCGAATATCTCCTCACCAATTTCAAAAAGCTCTTCTTCGCTCTTATCTATCCCTATCTCCTTAAGCCCTTCTGAAATGAGCTTGAGGTCGTAAACACTTATTGTGAACAAACACAGCCCCATAGAATTCATCACACATCTCTTTTTCTCGTCGGAAATGAGCTCATCCACCGCTTCTTCCGGCAAATATTTTTCAAAGTCCAGAAACCACGCATTATTATCCATGTGTGAATGCCGCTGTCCCGCTGCTTGCCCCAATATCAGTGCATATCCAGTATGATACCCCGCCATTGCGTTTTTACCGAGTGTAAGAGCAAAATCTTTTCCGCCGTATATCAAAGCAGCGTCCTCTGTTCCTTTCCTTAAATCTTTGTAAATCCCCTCTCCTTCTACAATTCTATCTATCGTTTCCAAATGGTTTTCCGTAACTCCAAACTTTAGAGGCACAGGTAGCTCAACCAATCCGCGCCCATAAGCTTCCGTCGCCCATGCTAACAAGTTCCCTGTGGCTATTACATCCAATCCGTATTCTTCAACTTTTTCCAACAACCTTAAAACTTCTTCCGCTTTCCCTATCCCTAACAACGGTCCAAGCGAGTATATTGGTTCATAGTCATAAGCTATCTTTGGCGAGTTTTTCTCCCGCTTCGCAACGTTTATACACCTTATTGGACAACCAGAGCATGTCTTTTTCTCTACCAAAAACTTCGCAAATGCATCTTCCGTTATCCCTTCTACATCACATCTATTCGCCTGGAGGTTCTTAACAGGTAAACCGCTTACTTCATTCATCATTACGGTGTTCTCTGAAGTCCCATAGCCCTCACTGTACTTCTTAAGGTCTTCATCGGCTTTTATCTTTTCGAATATTTCTCGATAATACCTGCTATTTACCTTTACTCGCTTGTTACCTGAGATTGCTATTGCCTTCAAACCTTTTGAGCCGAATAAAGCGCCTAAGCCCAATCTACCAAAGTGTCTATAAGTGTCCACGACGACACAAGCGAAGGGAATCTGTTTCTCTCCTGCTTTACCAATGTACATTTTACTTTTTCCCTTCAATTGTTTTTCAACCTCAAAGCATGACAATCCCCAAAGCTCTTCTGCTTCTTTTATTTCTATACTTGTATCGTCTATTTGTAGATGAACAGGCGTTTCTGATGCTCCTTTGATAACAATTGCACCCAATCCTGCACTCGCCATTGCATAAGCGAGCTTGCCGCCTGCATGACTCTCGCCCAGTTCTCCGGTGAGAGGGGACTTGAAAGCTGCTGTCACCTTTGTTGCACAGGGGTAAATGCCGGTAAAGAAACCTTTTGAGAATATTATAGGCTGCTCAGCCCATAGTGCGTCTCTGTCTCCCAGGGTATCTTTGTATTCGCTTAGCAGCTTAAACGCTACCCCGGCGCCTCCAAAGTATCTCGATAGGTCACTTCTGTCTCTTATCTCTGCTTCTTCTTCGCTTAAATCTATATATGCTACTTTTAGCTCGTCTAAAGGCATGGTATTCATTAAGACTTTCGTATTTATCTCATTTCCGATATTTTGCTATACGGAGAATGTTTCTAGTGTTCAAAAGAATTCCTGTATCCTGCATCATTTTCATGACAGTTAATTTAATCTTCAATCCCCCCTCTTCTCCAACATCCTTATGACTTCCGGATGCCTTTGTGTGTCTCCAAACGGGAAATAATGTGATAGCATATAATATCTCGTGAAATCGGGTTCGGCAGCGAGTTCAACATATCGCACCTTCTTTGCTATCTCCTCTGCACACGCTCTCTCATCCGTAGATATTAACGCAAGTTTAGCCCCAGCGCCTGCTGCATTTCCCACTATTTTTACTCTCTCCAACCCCACCTCTGGATACATGCCTATCGTTCTCGCATTCCCCGGCTCAACGTAACTCCCAAATGCACCTGCGATATAAAAAACGTCAATATCCTCCTCTTTTATTCCTTTCTTATTCATCAAAATCCCCGCTCCAGCACGCATAGCTGCCTTTGCTGATTGTAACTCACGTATATCTCGCTGCGTTATCACTATATCTGAGTCTATACCTGTCTCTCTCTCCCATGCCACTACAAATTCCTTTTTTCTTATTCTGTCCGAATCAATTTCGGTGTTTAACTTCCCACGAGTATCCATCACACCCGCTTTCAACATTTCTGCAAGTACATCTATCAAACCCGAACCGCATAAACCTCTTGCTCGCACTCCATCTATCGTGCTGTATCTCACGTCAAACGTCGCTGGATTTATCTCCACTCTCTCTATCGCACCTGTCGAAGCATGCATACCGTGTTTAATGTGAAATCCTTCAAATGCGGGTCCCGAAGCGCAAGAACATGAAATCACACCCTCTTTGTTTCCTATTGCTATCTCCGTGTTCGTTCCTATGTCCATTAGCATACTCATTTCTTCCGACTCGTGCATCTTAGTGGCTAAAATAGCAGACACGTGGTCACCACCTACAAATCCTCCTATTATAGGGAATGTATGAACACTCACATTCGCATTTCCATTCACTTTTAGCCCTATCTCTGATGCTCTGAAATCTCCACTTCCCAATACCGCGCAATAAGGCGACCTGCCCACGTATTTTGGACTGACACCAAGTAATAAATGCTGCATAACTGTATTTCCAACCACCACAATTTCGTAAATATGCTTCGCGTCCACTCTCGCCTCTGCACATAGGTCTTTTATAATTTGCCCCACAGCATCAAGCACGCTTCTCTGTAATTCCTCTAACTTTTTATCATCCTTCATCACATAACTGATTCTCGAAACCACATCATCGCCATATTTTATCTGTGGATTCGCGACTGCTTTCTTTCCTATTACTTCTCCATTCCGCAAATTCAAAAGATACACTGCTATTTTCGTTGTCCCTACATCCACTGCAACCCCGTATGCATGCCTGACCGCACCTGGCTCAACCGACAATATCCTCATTCTATTCCACACTGCCACTGAAACAGTCCATTCACCTTCTCTTATTGCCCACGGCAATTGTTTATACACACCGTATTCGAGACCCAAATCAAGTCCAAACACTTCTTTCATCGCTCCCAAAATTCTCTCTTTATCTGTTCTCGTATCCGCAAGCGTCGCTTTTGGAAGCGCAACTGTGTACTTATGCACCGCAGGATTCAAACTCACGGATTGCTCAATTCCTTCTATCTGCAGCTTCTGTTTCCCTATTCTGCTCTCCACCGGCACTGTTATTCTTACATCTCCCTGAATGGTCGCAGCACACGCTAATCTATAACCCTGCTCCACTTCTTCTTCTGATAGCAATCGTAGTTCGTCCTGTGTTGGTTCGCTTAAATTGCCGTCACCAATAACCTTGCACGTCCCACATTTTTGATGGCCACCGCAAGCAGCTTCTATTCCCATGCCTACGCTATCAGCAGCTTCTAAAACGGTAACTCCCCGTTTGACTTCTATTCTTTTTCCTTCTGGCTGGAAGACCACTGCACAAATATCTTCTTTCATCGATTTACATCCTTCATTCTGCATCTTCAATTGTTATCCCGTGAAAATCTGTGTAATCTTGTGGTTAGCGGTTAACCATTAGCTAATAGGATTTTTTATACTTAAAATACGAATGAAAAGCACATGGTAGGTGAAAAAAAAGGATGAAAGTAGAAGGAGTGAAATTTGGAATGTATCTATCAACCCCTACACCAGCGACGAGTACTTACATAATAGATGCACAACGAGCGGAGCAAATGGGTTTTGACTCGCTATGGGCAGCAGACCACATGTTAACCGTGCCTGCCGATGGAAAAGTCCCCGAAGTTTGGACGATGTTTACCGCTATTGCCACCACGACCACTCATATTAAAATGGGCTCGTGTGTCTCTGATGCTTTCAGACGACATCCAACCGTCTTTGCTCAGAAGTTAGCAACGCTTGACTGTCTTTCCAACGGTCGCATAAACCTTGGAATGGGTGCGGGAGAAATGATGAATCTCGAACAATCTGGCATTCGTTGGGAAAAACCCGTTTCGCGGCTCATAGAAGCGGTGGAGATAATGAGAAAACTGTGGTCTGGGGAGGTATTCAGCTATGAGGGGCAATTTTGGCAGTTAAAAAACGCATTTTTGCAAATACGTCCACTTCAAGAGTCCATACCGATATACTTTGGCGCTAACGGTCCTCGCATGAGGGAGTTAACCGGCAAGCTCGCTGATGGCTGGATACCTTCTCCTATGAGCCCTGAGTTATATAAGAAGTATCTCGGAGATGTAAAAGAAGGAGCAAGAAAAGCCGGTAGGTCAATAGACGAATTAGACCGCGTATTGTATGTCTACACCTCGATAGGAAAGGACCACGAGTCCGCGCTCAAACAGCTTGTGCCTTACAAATCTTCCATTGTTCTATGGCCAAAAATACTTGAGGATGGTGAGTATGTGCCCCGATCTCTTGCAATTGCTGAACCAGACCTATATTCGAAGATATTGGTAAATGAAGAAGGAGAGAAGAAATTCGAGGAATACGGTGAGCTTGTCCCCACAGAAGCCATTGATGATTTTTCCATCGTTGGCACGGTAGATGATTCCATTGAGCAAATTGAAGAATATGTCAAAGCAGGAGTTACTCATTTCGCTTTTGTTACCGTTGGACCAGACCCTATGCGCACCTTACTGCGATATTCGAGGGAAATAATCCCTTACTTCAGAGGATATTAAACCGCTCTCTTATCCTTCTATCCACTTCTGGGTCTATCTCTACGGGTGTATGAGTATCGAGCACCTCCTTTACTTTCGACTTCGCCAATTCCCTTATGTCACGCAGCCCCTGTTTATCCTTATCTTCTCGCTCTTCTCTGCTCGCAAGCATAGGTTCAAAGAACTCAGTCCTCATATGCCTGCGTGTGTGCTTAGAACGCAAATAATCCCCGCCATGCCCTACCCTCTTTATTTCGTCCAAAGCCTCTGTATCCTCGTTCACTTCTATCCCCCGCACTCCCCTCATTGCCATCCCTATTATCTCGTTATCTATGACGTATTGCCCGTAATCCACGGTGAGCATGGATTCAAGCATACCTGCTGCATGGTGTATAAGGTTAGAGCCCGAAAGTGCGCACTGGCATATAGAATGTGCTTTCTCGTACACCGCCTGTATGTCGGGTATTGCCGCATCGGTGATTCCGGCAGAATTGTAGTTGGGGAGTCCTATGGACTGTGACAACTGCGAAATAGCTGCGTTCATCATCCCAAACTCCATTCCCCCCGCTATATATCTCAGGTTATGCATATCTGCCATAGAAGGTATTCCGCCGTAAACCACCGGCGCACCCGGATTTATCAGTTGTGTGAACACAATCCCTGATAATTCCTCTGCATGTAGCTGAACTAATGTTCCCGCAAGTGTAATGGGAGATGTCAGTCCTGCAATTGGTGCCGATGATAGGATCACAGGTAAATCCTTCTTCACCACTTCTATTAGCGCCTTTGTAACATTCGAAGCGAAACAAAGCGGACTATCCATCCAGCACGTTATGAAAGATAAAGGAGGTCGGTCTTTCACTTCTCCACCTGCTATGAGTTCTGCTATTTCCACTACTTCCTCCACCTTCTCCGCATTATCACATCCTGACATCACATGCTTGGTGGTGTTAGAAAGACCAGCATAGAACTGGTTCACCACGAGGTCCTCAATCGGTATATCTTGCGCTATACAGGGTCTTACGAAAAAATGTATATTGCCAAGTGCATCTGCCAGCTTTGCTATATCTGCTATGTCGCGAAGTGTCCCTTTTCTCTTTTCTCCGCTGTCTATATCAATAACGTTCAGTGCAGCACCGCCAGTACCCATGTGTACACGTGTGCCCTCCAGCACGAGGTCGTTTTCCTTCTCTCGACCACCCAAAACAATCTTTGAAGGCGCTGATTTCACCATCGCTTCTACTAACTCCGAAGAAATCCGCACTATCTTCTCTCCACGGTTAACCTCAACCTCTGCACCGCCTCGCTCGAATATGTCCAACGCCTCTTTCAGTTCCACACGAACACCAATTTCATCCAAAATCCTGAACGCGGTTTCGTGTATCCTTCCCACGTCATAAGCTGAGAGGGGTTTATATTGTCCTCCTGAGAATCCTTTTTTTATCTCTCTTGACATTGTTTCACAGTATTTGGTCTCTATCTTGTGAGCTTATAAAATTATGTGTAGGTGTAGGCGGTTTTATAAACCAGCAGAACAAAATAGCAACAACATACCCTACAATCGAGTAAATAAAACCTATCTTATAGGTTGGTACAAGTGTTGGCAGCTCAGCACCAAGTCCACCGCCTATACCAGCGGCAAGAGTGACCAATCCAAACAGTCCGGCTGATGCCTCTCGCCCGAAAGTATCTGCAATCATTGCAGGTACAAGAGGTGCCCATGTGCCATAAGAGAACGCCAACAGCGCGGTACAACCTATAAACCACCACACAGTTGGTGCCATTACTATCCATAATATGATATCTATAATCCCGATAATGAAGGACGTCGTCAAAACTATTCTTCTGCCGATATAGTCAGAAATCACACCGCCAAAAAATCTGCCCGGCATACTAACTGTTCCTATCAGTATCCCAAACCATGCCGCAACTACCGTTTTAGGTATTCCTACTTCCAGTATCGAATACGCAGCAGCGTTCTTGAGTATACCATATAAACCGATCAAACCGAAGAAGTACATTGTAAATATCATCCAGAATCTCCAGGTTCTCACTGCTTCCTTATGCGTAAACTCAACCGGTGTCATTTCTGCTTTCCTAAATCTCCTAAACCAGCTATTTCTCATCTTCTTTGGCGGCTCCACCTCCATCCCACTCCCCATTGACATATAGAACAATTTATGGACCCTTCCTTTGCTGAAGATAGCAGCTAATGCCAAAATATCTCTAAATCCTGCAAGTAGGAATAGGAAGCATGATGGAAATCTTCTTTTGCTTTTGGGTTTGCCACTGTTTGGATTTGGATTTGGTTCCTCAGCACTTAACGGCTTTAACCCCATATCTTCGGGTGACCTTCTCATAACGAATCCGGCAGTCCACAGGATGACCCCTCCGATAACTGCCATGACCATAAACCCCTTTCGCCATTCTCCTATTATACAATAATACCCCGCTATCCTTGACAAACACCAGCCTAAACCTACACCGAGAGATACAATACCCACTGCCATACCTCGATGCTTAATAAACCACTTTGTTGCAATACCCATTGTCGGTACATAACATGCCGAAGCGCCTATCGCACAAATGACACCATAAAACAGGATAAACATTGCTGGACTGTTTGCTGAATAACCAATCAGAAAATATCCTAAAGGCCAAAATATACCGCCTAAGATACAAATTGTCCATCTGGGTCCAATTCTATCAGTTAATAATCCTGTGAGAATTGTGAAACATCCGTACATATACATGTGCACCATGAATGCAGCCATTGTTTCTGGCCTGCTCCAGCCCATATCAGTCAATATAAATGGATAGAACGTAGCAAAGGAATATCTCATCATATAGCTGACCATCGTGATTAGCATTGCACAAGCGACAAGTACCCATCCATAAAATAATCTGCGAGAGCTCACCTGTAATCACGTAAATACCGACGACAGCGCTTGTCCATTCCCAAAACCGCTTCTCCTGCCTTCAACATGGACATCACCTGCTTATCCAGCGGATTCAGCATAACCGCATCCAAATATCTCAGGCACGAAACGAGATATGCACCCTCGAGTAACCCTCTATTCGGCAGTTCCTGAGAGATATTCGTCAGCCCAATTGTTGTTTTCATCCCTTCTTGCTTTAATAACTCCAATGTCTTTAGCGTTATCAAGCCGTTGCCGCTATTTACCGATACAGGCAAGACCAGCGGGTCGAAATATATCCTGTCTTTCTCTATTCCTGCCTTCGAAGCCGCGTCAAGAATCTGCTTGCAGACTTCTAACCTCCCTTCTGCGGAGTCCGGGATTCCTTCCTTTTCGTCCATTGCCAGCGCCACACATTCACATCCATGCTCTCTTATCAACGCTAAAAAAGGCTCCAACCTCTCCCCTAAATCTATCGAGTTCACTATTGTCCTATTTTTATCATTGTCCCCTTCCCCTACCACCGAAAGAGCAGCTTTTAAAATCGCTGGCTCCGTTGTGTCTATACAGATGCAGACATCCACAGCCTCTCTTATCGTCTCTATTACCCATTTTATCCCTTCTGCATCCTCAACATACACATCTAAGCAATTTGCTCCGCTCTCTATCTGGCGTTTCGCAAATTCCTGCACGTAAGTCATATCCCGCGCTTTTATCGCTTTTCCTACTTTTTTTATTAATTGATTTATCCGCTCACTGATAACAATCATAAGCTAAGCACCACTCGCTCTCGCTCTTACTAACATTGACCTACGTTTAATACAGCTATGAATCCGTGAGAAGCACCAATACCCTCTTGCAGGTCCATTTCAAGCTCTCGCAGCAAATGACCAAGTTGCGGCTCTATTATGTTAGCACGTGGATTGCTATTCTCCACCCATGCATTGCTATCCACGATTTCGCACATCTTTTCTTCAGCTTCCAACAGAGGTTCTGCTCCTTTACTATCACCTGAAAGCAACTCATTTGTATAGCTTATCAAGCCATTCCAGCGCATACAGAACTCCTCAAAAAACCTGTTCAACCACTCGAAACTCTCGCCCTTTTTCTTGTGATACCTTATCAGCAATTGCTCTAAATCTGTTACGACATTTATCTCAAACAACGAGTTCACCATTCTCCGCAGGGGCATACAATACCTGTTGTAGTCTCCAGTCTCCATGTGCCTACCAACAAAAATAGACCGGTCAACGAAGCCTTCTATCCTTATTCTCGCGGATGAAATCTCATTTGCTCTTTTCACCGCCTCTTCTACTTCTTCCTTGCTCATCAGCCTCAGCGGAAAGCTCTTAACGTCCTTGTCACCGAAATACGAAATCCTGTAATCTATCCAATCTTCTTCTTCTCCGATATTCAGGTCGTCCTTATCTTCCCATAAATTTTGCCATTCATACGAGTATTTCCCCAGCCAATCGCATACAACCACGCTCTTATTACCATTATTACTACTATGCTCTGCAATATCTGCTAATAGCTTTGCATTTGCTTCATCTCCAAGGTGCGACAGCGAGCCATAAGATGTGAAGTAAATATCGTATGATTCATCGTCTTTAAAAGGAAATCCCTCGCTGAAGTCCGCAACTTCAAAGCTCGTGTTTTTATGCCCCTTATATCTTCCCCTCGCTTCTTTTATAAAACTCGCATTGATGTCAAATCCTTTGTATTCTATCCCCTCATCCGTAATCAAATACTCACAATTGACTCCATCTTCTTCCCTTATTCCCTTCAACAGCTCATATCCGTCGCCATATCCACATCCCATATCCATTATTCTTATCTTATCCTTTCTCTGTGCTAATCGCTGGATACATGACTTCACGAGCGCTCTCGTTATCTCATCTTCCCACAAAACCCGTACATTATCATATTTTCCCGTTATTCCACTCACCGATTCATATCTACCACTACTTATCGCATCATCATAGGCATCTTTCACGCCCATTTCCATCACCCCCTTTTTATCAACTCCTTTGCCTTATCCACACCTTCAAACGCGTCAGCACAGTAAATAGCGCCGATTTTATCCGCAAACTCCTTTGAAACCGCTGCCCCACCAACTAAAACGCTTTTCGACATACCCTCTTCTCTTAATTTCTCTGTTACTACCCCCATGTTCTCCATCGTCGTAGTTAGCAAAGCAGAAAGCCCTATTCCCACTATTTCTCCATCCTCAGCCTTTACTGTCTTAACGATTTTCTCTGCGGAGACGTCTGTTCCCATGTCTATCACAGCGAACCCCGCTCCTTTCAGCATCATCGCAAATATGTTCTTCCCGATGTCGTGTATGTCACCCTCTACCGTGGCAACAACAAACTTCTCCTTCTTTTGCCCGACTTTCAAAAGCTCCGGCTCTAAAACTTCCATACCCACCGATACCGCTTCTGCTGATGCCAGCATGTCGGGAACGAAGTATTCACCGGTCTCGAATTTCTTGCCCACCACAACCATTGCATCGTTAATGCACTCGATTATCTTTTTTGGCCCAATTTCTCCTTTCAATGCTCCATCTACCAGTTCCTCCACTCCCGGCTCTCCAACACTCCCTCCCTCAAGGTCCTCGTCTTCCTTATTCCGCCTCCCTTTTACCACGTTCTCTTTTATCTTCGTCAATATTTCCTCTGAAATTTTCATCACCACAACACCTCTTATTTTATCCTCTCCAAAACATCGAATTCATGAAATATCTCGCGCTTCACATCTTCTGGAATCTCATCCACCGGTGCAGAGAGCAATTCCTCCTTCCTCTCCCTCACTTTTATCAACGTCTCATTTCCATCCCCCTCAAATGGATAGAATGGAATAAGCTTGCCTGAACGCATATATTTGCGTGCGTACCGTGTGAACATCTTGTGAGAAGTGCTCATCACTTCTCTTATCTCTTTCAAACTCTCTCGCAACTCCTCTTCTATCCTCTGCTCCCTTAATATTGATTTACACAGCCCTACATGGAGGTCATCCAGTATAAGCTGCTCTAATGAAAGCGTGTTCGTCCCTTCAAGCAACCCAAATGCATAATGCACGTATTGGGCACCGGTGAGTGTACTAAATAGATGAGACAGCATCTTTTCCGCTGTTGCTTCTATCCCCGGGTACTTACAATCTCCTATTCCCGCAGCCGAATAACACGGTATGCCATAGAACTTAGCCATTTGAACGCCACCTATGTAATATTGATTTGTTTCCGGCGCACCATACATATTGTCCAGGGTATCCATCCTCACACGAAGCGGATTACTGCCGTATAATACCGGCGCTTTCGCACGTACTAACTGGCTGAGTGTCACGCCAGCTAAAATCTCTGCATTCTGCTGCGCTACCGTTCCAGCCTCTTGAACCGGCGCTGTGGACCCCCCCTGCGGCGAGGCTGAGATCACCACTGGATAATTCCTCCTTACCATTTCTATCAAGCTCTGCGTGCTATCCCGGACAAACTGTAGAGGACTCTTCGTCACGCATGCGATAAAAGATATTATCGGCTCTTTTCTACCACCAGAAATAAGCTCTGCCATCCTTATTACATCATCCAATTTTCCCAGATTTGTTAATCCCCCCATCACGTGCTTCGTCATATTGTTCAGCGAGGCATAGAACTTGTTCACGTCTTTGTTATCATCTGTGATGTCATCGTCCTGTATGTTCACGTTTCGGATAAAGAAATCCACGTTCTCTAATTGCTCACACACACGCGCCGACTGGCAAAGGTCATTTACGGTTCCTCTTCTGCGCCGAAAAACTGGAAATTGCCTTTCAATACCTGATTCCTTGCTTACAAAATCCTCTACGCCCATATCCAGAATCACGTTTGTCTCCGAGCCGGTGCCAAATCGCACCCTTGGCTCTTTACTGTCCAGAACCAAATCATTCTTCGCATTTCTCGCACCCAATTTTACCACTGAAGGCGCAAGCTTTACACTTTCCTTTACAAGCTCCTCAGGAATACTTACTCGCCAATAACCATTATGCGAAGAGACCTCCGCTCCGTTATCCCCGAATATTTCTGCCGCTTCCCCGTTATACGATATTATCCCGGGGTCGATTAAAATGGAAAGAGAAGCCTCATGTATTTTCTGTATCTCTTCTGTATCCAATCTCTCATACGGCTTTACCAGAACTCCTTCTCTCATTTTTCCTCTTCCAAACCCTCCAAAAATTGTAGATATTCATCGCATACCCGCTCTGCCTCGAATCCTATCCAATCATCCGGGAGAAGCCCCCGTGGAAGGTGAGGGTCAACAGAAATAATGCGGGAAAAGTAATCATTCAATTCAACACCTTTCAAGAATGCATAGCTTGGGTCTATGTTATCCCCTTCTGCCACTTTCTTTTTTAATTCTCCCTGTTCAGGCACGTAAATCGAGATGAATTTATTATATTGCCTCTCTAACCACTTGAGGTCCCATATTTTTGGTACTAAATCCTTTATATTCTTGTCACTCTTGTATTTTGCGGAAAAGAACTCCACATAATCCTCAATTCCGTATTCCTTTACCGTCTCTTTTATCTCTTCTCCCTTGTCGTATGGAGAGATCATAACGGAGGTGTGCAAGGTTCCATAACCCAAGGAAAGAAGCGTCTTTCTCAAAACATCCCTGCTGTACCTGAATCTCTCAGGTATGTCAAAGGTTACGATATACCACTGACCATCCCAGTTCCTCTCATGCATGAGCAGCTTATATTTTTTAAATATAATTGTATCCTTTCCGAGGTCAGTGATGGAATAGAACGCTTTTTTATTACTCTTCCTGCTTTCTACAAATCCTTCTTTCTTTAATCTCGATAGAGAAGTCCTTACTGACGCCTCGGAGTCTTTAAAGTCCCTGAGTATTTTTATTAGCTTTTCTACCGGTACTTCTTCCTCCCTGAACAAAAGGCACAAAATCGCCTTTTCTAACGATACCATAATGATTAAATATTGTGCATGTTATATATAAATAAATTATCGCTCGCTAACGTAATGTAATATTCATAATACTTAAACTTTTCGATTTTTTAAAAATAGTAAAATACAAAAAGAAAAAGAAGCTATTATCCAAATATGTCAGTAATAAATAAGAAAGGGGAATTGGCGAAAGATGAGAACGGAACGATGGTACTCGTTAATGAGAAAGAACAAGCTTTCCGAGTAGATGAACCTGTTATAGCGATCTGGCAGATGTGTGATGGGATAAGAACAAAAGAGGATATATGCACAGTCGTAAAAGAACAAACTGGTATGACAACAGAGGATGCAGAAAAAGTTGTATCAGAGGTCATCGGTAAGTTAGGAGAAGTTGAGCTAGTAATATAAGAGATCAAAATCAAACCAAACAAAAACCAGAAGCCTTGAAGGATGTGCTTGCCATTTGCAGGCTATCCTTTTCTTTTTTAGGATCCGAAAATTCATTGCATTTCATATCAAGTAATCTTTATATAGAACTGTAAATATCTAAAAAGAGAGGTGATATAAAAATGGCACAACAGTTAGGCGGAACACCAGTATTGGTATTGAAGGAAGGTAGTGAGCGAACAAGAGGAAAGGACGCACAGAGCAGGAACATTCTCGCAGCAAAGACCATTGCTACTGCAGTCAAGTCTACGCTCGGACCGAAAGGCATGGATAAAATGATGGTCAATTCCATGGGTGACGTTGTTATAACAAACGACGGAGCGTCGATATTAAAGGAGATGGACATAGACCATCCGGCGGCGAAGATGATGGTGGAGATAGCAAAGACGCAGGACGACGAGGTTGGAGATGGTACAACAAGCGCGGTTGTTATTGGAGGGGAGTTACTGAAGCGCGCGGAGGACCTATTGGAACAGGAGGTGCATCCAACATTGATTGTTTCTGGGTACAGATTAGCGGCTGAGAAAGCGTATGAGATATTAAAGGAGCTGGCACGGGATGTCACGCCCGACGATACCGAGACGCTTAAGAAGATAGCAACGACTTCTATGACAGGAAAAGGCGCGGAGGTTGCAAGAGAGCTGCTGACTGAGCTTGCAGTGGAGTCGGTAAGAGCGATAGCAGAGAAAGGAAAAGTAGACATTGAGCACATAAAGTTAGAGAAGAAAACGGGCGGAAGCAAGGAAGATACAGTGTTGATAAAAGGAATGCTGGTGGACAAGGAGAGAGCGCACACAGGAATGCCAAAACTTGTCGAGGATGCAAATATCGCGTTGGTAAATTCAGCGTTGGAGGTAGAGAAGACGGAAGTGGATGCGAAGATAGAGATTACCTCGCCGGACCAGATGAAAGCGTTCCTGGATGAGGAAGAGAGAATGCTGGAGGAGATGGTAAACAAGGTGAAGGGTAGCGGTGCGAATGTGCTTTTCTGTCAGAAAGGGATAGATGACCTGGCACAGCATTATCTTGCAAAAGAAGGGATAATGGCTGTGAAACGCGTAAATGAGAGCGACATGAAGAAGCTGTCGAGCGCAACAGGAGGGAAGGTATTAACGACTTTGGAGGAGATCAGACCAGGAGACCTTGGAAATGCAGGATTGGTTGAAGAGAGGAAGATAGGTGACGAGGAGATGATATTTGTAGAGAATTGCCAGAACCCGAAATCGGTTTCAATACTGCTGCGGGGAGGAACAGAGCATGTAGTGGACGAGTTAGAGCGTGGGATGAACGATGCACTCAGGGTGACCGCTTGTGCAGTGGAGGACGGCAAGTATGTAACAGGAGGAGGAGCCACAGAGATAGAACTGGCGCTGAAGCTGCGTGATTATGCCGCAAGCGTAGGTGGTAGAGAACAACTGGCAATACAGGCATTCGCTGATGCGGTTGAGGTCATTCCGAGAGCGCTTGCTGAGAATGCGGGCTTAGACCCCATAGACATGCTTGTTGCACTTCGGTCTGCGCATGAATCGGGTGACAAATATGCGGGTCTGGACGTGTTCAAAGGAGAACCGACAGACATGCTGAAAGCGAATGTCATTGAACCGCTGAGGATAAAGACACAGGCTATAAGTTCGGCAGCAGAATCAGCGACAATGATCCTGAGGATAGATGATGTAATTGCAGCGAGTGCTGAGCAGGCACCAGCAGGAGGTGGAATGTCTCCAGGTGGTGGTTATCCCGGGATGGGGATGGGAGGGGAATATTAAGGCTTTCTTCCCCTCTTCTTTAAAAATCTTTATTTCCTTTTTTGGATTTGGAAATTGAGATTTACTTATGATTTGGTAGTATTTGTCATTGGGGTTTTTTACATAGTGCTCTCATTCTCCTCTCTCCTTGAAGTGTTCCATAAACTTGTCATATACCACGATTTCAAATTCACTGAACGTGGGTTCACTCCCTCTCTCTTTTATGATCTCATCCAAATCGAGTTCAACAGATGCAATCTCTTCTTCGTTTTTACATGCATATATGACTTCTCCACGGGGTGATACAACCATACTTTTCCCAAGATACTGCTCATTTCCAATTTCTCCACATCTATTTACGCCAACTACAAACAGTTGATCGTCAATAGCGCGCGCTTTCAGTCTCGCTTCCCATAAATAATCCGACTCTTTTGGTGCGCTTGCTGGAACAAAAATGACCGAGACACCTTTAAGCGCAATTACCCTTGTGAGTTCTGGAAACGCAATTTCAAAACATATCAGTACACCAAAAGTAATATCATCGAGTTCAAATACCGGGAATTCCTTACCTGATTGAATAAATGGTTTCTCCATTGGATGTATAACTACTCGTTTGTACGTGCCGATTACATCGCCGTTGTGAATTATACAGGTTGTATTATAAAATCTATTCCGCATAACCGGATGTTTTTCGATTAGCGGGAGTATAACAGTTTTTCCTGTCTTTTTAACCGCCTCTACAATGCTTTTCGTTTCATCGCTGACCCTGTTCAGATACTGCAATGTTTCAACACCGCTTCTTCCGAGCGCAAAACACTCGGGAAAGCAGGTTATCCCCTCCAGGTCGCTCAATACTTTTTTAAGCCTTTCTATGTCCGTTGGATCATAGTTTGTCTGCACGATGTTTATTCTCATTTTCTCCGCTCTATATCCTTCTTATATACAATCGTTCTATACGGGAACGGTATCTCTACTCCTTCCTTATCAAACCTCTTCTTGACCGATTCACGAATATCACAGCCCGTGCCCCATGCCGTAGGTCTGTCACAAACCCAGAATATCGTTCTCAAATTCACCGAGAAGTCTGAAAGTTCAAGCACCATCACTTTTCTATCCTGGTCGTGCATCACATCTGGATGTTTATCGAGCTCGTCCAGTATAATCGAGCGTGCAAGGTCAATGTCTGCATCGTATGCGATTCCAACGTCCACATGCCAGAGTACCGGAAGGTCACCGATTGTCCAGTTAACGATTGCCTCATCGCTGATGATGCTGTTTGGAATTACAAGCCTTTTATTCTCCCATGTCTTGATTACCGTATGTCGTAGTGTAATATCCTCAACTGCTCCATATTCATCTCTGATCGAGAGCACATCCCCTATCCTGAAAGGACGGAAGATGGCAAGGGAAATACCCGAAATGAGGTTGGAAAGTGTACGCTGAGCCGCAAAACCTATCACTATTCCTGCAAAACCTGCTCCTGCAAGCAAAGCCACCGCTATATCTCCAAGTTGCGGAATTGAAGACACAATAAGTATTATCCCGGCAAGGTAAACCATGGCAACAATAAAGTGTCGAGTAACCGCATAAGTCGTCTCCTCAACATTCAGTTTCTTGCTTGCCGTCCTAAAGTAGCCACGCAGCAATCTATTTATGACCTTTGCAACAACAAATGTCGCTATAGCAATGGCGGCTATGACGCCAATAGTGTATATATCTGTTTGCATCATTTTATGCGCTCATCCCTCAAGGCATTGATTATCCTCTGCTATCTTATGCATATATGCCCGCATCTCTGGCGTTCCATAATCCTCATCCAAATATCGATAGTTCGAACCCTTATCAGCGATATCCACTTCATCAACCTTCTTCCCTTCAAAGTATTCCTCTGCAACCTTTTTTACCAGTTCATGCACACCCGATCCTGATTGCGCCATATCCTTCTCACGATACGCTGTGTACTCAGGCACACCAACCCTCGCTGCTACATTCCTGTGAACCCATTTCCTGGTCGAATCCTTGCTATTCCTTATCTTAAGTCGTGGAGAAATTCTCATTGCACATTGCACAACATTTCTATCCATGTATGGAACCCGTAACTCAACGGAATTTGCCATTGTAACTTTGTCTTCCCTCTCAAGCGTATCGTCATAGGCTAAGTCAATGTCTTCCCATAACTTGTTGTGAAGTTTCAAGAACCCGTCCTCGTTTACAACGTCCTTATACCACCAGTAACCTGCAAATAACTCATCCGCACCCTGTCCCGTGAACATCACTTTTATTCCGTCTTCTGATGCAGCCTTCGCTGCAAGATACATTGGTACTGCGACCTCTACCTGAAGGAGACCCCCCATCTCGATAGATTCGATAATCTCTGGCAGTATCGTCTCCACTTTTTGCTCATCAATATGAATCGCGCTTAAATTCAATCCCAAATCATTAGCTACCTTTTCCGCGTTCTTTACATCCTCAGAGTCTTTTTTGCCAACACAATAGCATCTTAAATCCCACCCGAAATCCAATATGAGCTTTGCTATCAATACCGAATCCACACCGCCAGAGAATATCATCCCGACCTTATCCACGCTCAATCCCCTCAACATACTCTCCACTGTGTCAGTTAATACACTCTTATACAAAGTCACTGCTTCGTCGAAATCCATAATATCTATCTGCGGTCGCTCAATTCTCACACCTTGATACATAAATATCCCATCTTTATTTGCCCTCAATATCTTTCCGGGTGGTATTCTCTTGATTGCTCCTTCAATATCATAAAGCCCCTTCTTCTCAGAACAGAAATAGACACTCCCATCCTCTTCTACATAATATATCGGCTTTATACCAACTGGGTCCCTTGCAACTACGACTTCATCGCCATCTGTAACTGCGAAGGCATACATGCCGTTTAACATCTTTACAACCGACTGCACAGTCCTCAGCAGATTGCCATCGTAGATCTCCTCTATCAAGTGCAATAGAACCTCGCTACTGTTATCCTTATCTTCTATTGTATGCTCTTTACTCAATAGTCCCCTTAATTCTTGACTATTGTATATCTCGCCATTGTGCACCAGCGATAAAGAGCCATTGCAAGACCGAAATGGCTGTATCGCATCATCGCCTCCTCCAACGACACTCAATTCCGAATGCCCAAGACATACTCTTGCCTTCTCACTACTTTCCAAATCGCTTATCTCGCTACTCCCTTGAATCTCCCCATCCATATACAACCCATGCGCATCAGGACCTCTATGCTCTGTCTTTTGGAGCATATCGGTAACGATACGCGTCGGCACTTTTTGGTGAGAAAAGTACCCACATATCGAACACATAAACGATAATTTATTTCTTATACTCCCTTAAATATGTTATTTGAGGATAAATAAGATAATAACTGATTTTTTTGAAGATTCGGAAGCTTTATGCGATTGGCTCTACTATTTTATGTACTTTCTTCCATAACCTGTCTGGCATATAGTGATGTTCTTCGTAGACCTTTGAATACTTCTCTTCAATCTCGTTGAAGTATTTCTCAATCTCCATCCCCTTTCCCTTTAGTCGCCTGCCCAATATCTCCTGCTGAAATAACTGTATGGCTTCCCCTGTTATATTAGAGTTGTAGGCTTTGTAGAAATACAGTTGCACTTCCTCGGGGTGTCCTACACACTCCCAGGGGATGTAACCCTCTAAACCCAGAAGCTGCCTCCAAATCGGAAGGAGTTTTTCATCCCTGAACAGGTCCTTACCAAACGCCTTTACGGTCTTTTCATGGTTGCCAAACGCGGAGAACCCCGCGAACACGTACGCACATTTCTCACATGCACAGCACCAGGGCTTCTCTACGTTACAGGAGTGTGTCGTATAAGCTTTGTCACCTGCCTTCTTAAACAAGGTCTTGAATATCCAGACGTCGCGAAACGGTTTAAGCAGGCTCACCCTCTCTATGCTTTGAAACATCTTTCCGAACAGATCGAACATTTCTTTTTCTGCGTATATGCTCTTCATCCACTGGTGACTTATTTCTTCTCCTGTCGCATCATCAACGAGGTTAGGCGCGTCTGCGCTCTTCTCATTGCCTAACACCTGTAACCCAATTTCATATCGTATCTGTATGGGAATGAAAGACATTGAACCGAAAAAGACCTCGCCTGCTTCCGTCCTGAACTTTTGTTTCTTCACAGGACTCTCCTGAATCCGCTCACTGACTTTGAACCGCTTTAACCGTTCCCTCAGCCAGGGGTAGTAGTCGTCATAGATGAGGACAACATGCTGCTTTTCACTATTGAATACGTCGGAGGCCGTTGAAAACAAATCCTCCTGGCTTTCCATTTTACCGTAATATGTGTGCAGGTACGTTACAACATCATAGCGTACTTTAGCCTCGTCAAGTAATAAAGCACAAAGCAGGCTGTCTTTTCCTGAGCCAGAAGTCAACATTACCTTCTCTGATTGAGTCGAATTGACCCTCCAGATAGGCCATGCGCTCAGGGAACCAAGTTCTTTTTCTTTATAGAGTATCTCGGGACCTTTGTAGTCTAGCCTCCTGATTTGATATCTGTGTTCACTCCACTCATGTGGTATAGTATATTCAAGGAATTTTACCAAGTCAGAGTGAACCCACCTATCGTATTTTCTGAGATCTAATTGAGCGGGCAGTACGGCACCAAATCGGAAAAAACCGAACACACCAAGAGAAACAGCAAACGTTTTTAA
>QEXZ01000119.1 GCA_003160755.1 Methanomicrobiales archaeon | reverse complement strand
ATCCACACTATTTTCGTTATCTGAACTCATACATTGGCTCACTAGGTAAAATAATCGCTTTTAAGCCATATAAAAAGTATCAATAGTTAGAATGTCAATCTCTTATCCGAACACGCATGAAGCGAGATTATAGGCATCTACAATTGGCGATACCCGCGGCAGCCATTTATTCAACAAAATCCTTCTCAACAATGCCTCTGATGCTGGTCTGACTTTTGTCGGGTCAACACCCATTCGCCAGAAGAAGTCGCGTTGCAATCTGATTGTCTTTATGTCTTTTACTTCGTCAATTCTGTATTTGCTTTTTATTTCATCCTCAACCTCTCTTATTTCTCTGCTTATTTCACTGCTTTCCTTTACCTCTTGCTCTTGCCTTATTCCCTTTATCTCTGCAATACCAACGCTTATCTCAAATTTTTCCTGCACGGCATCTTCTATAATGAGGTCCAATTTTACACTCCTTCTTTGCTTTATTTTTGTATATAAACTACAACTGCCTTCTATTTGAGACACGGATTTACACGGATTTTTTTCTTTCTTTTGCTGGGCTTCTTGGCTGGCAGAGCTATTCGTAATGGCATTGCTCTTCTTATCTGTGTTAATCTGCGTTAATCTGTGTCAACAATTTATTTTCTCGCTACGCTCCCATCGTTACTCTGCTCACACCCTCTTCATCTTCCGTCACCCTTAACACATACTCCATGTAATCCTTCACCTCTTCTATGTGCGTAATAAGAAATATCTGCCGGAACTTCTTTGAAAGCTCGCTCAACGCTGTTATAATGTTCCGTTTCCTAAGTGCGTCCTGCGAGCCGAAAATCTCATCCAGAATAATAAAATTCGTTTGAATCGCACTTCGCTCCGAAACGACAGCGGAAATCGCAAGTCGTAAACAAAGATTCGCTAAATCCTCCTCGCCGCCCGAAAACCGGTTTATTTCATACGGCGTCCCGTCATCATAAATGAACACGTCGTAATTCTCGTCCAGCTCCAGCCTGCCGTATTTTCCATCCGTTAACCTTCTCAGCAAATCCGATGCGTAATCAGAAAGCATCGGGCGAATCATACCCACCATGTACACCTTGAAGTCGTTCATTATCTTTTCAAGCAGGTGGAGATACATTATTTCCGTCTCTTCTTTCTCCTTCTCTTCCGCTAACCTCTTTTGCTCCGCTATCTCCTCCAACACGCGTTCTATGACCTTGCATACGTTCTCAAACTCCGTTCGCTTCTCCACGAGCTTTAGCTTCGTGTCGTTCAGTTCGTCCTTCTTACGTTCGTATCCCGCCCTCATCTCGACATACGCCATTTTATCGAACGCTAATTCTTGTATTTGCCGCTGCAATGCCGTTATGTCCCTCACAACCTTGCTTTCCTGCTCGTTCAGCGTCCGCACGTTATGTTCCACTTCCTCTATCCGCCCTGTCTCTGCTCGTAATCCGATTATTTGCCGATACGCATCTTCAAGATTATTTAAAGTGGAGATAACGTTTTTGTAGTCCTGTTCATCAAATTTCACGTCCCTGATGGGCGATAAATCATTCTTTACCTTCTCTAATTCATTTTTCCAGCGTTCCAATTCACGTACTTCACGTATTATCTCCGCTTCTAACTCCTTCTTCTCTCTAACTCGCTTCTCAAGCTCGTTTAGCTTCGCAATGACCTCTTTATATTCGTTCTTGTCAAACTTAACCGTTTCAAACGGCTTCAAATCAGTCGAAATCCGCCCCAGTTCGTCCTTCCAGCGATTCAATTCCTTCTCTTCATGTTCTATTCTCGTGTCCAGTTCACGTTTCTTAGTTATGCTTTTCTCCAGCGTCTTGTCCTTCTGTATGCACGAATCTTCCTCCCGCTCCTTAGAAACAAGTTCTTCCTTCTTCCTCTTGTATTCAGCATAGCTCGAATGAAACTTTTCCTTCCTGACTTTTATCTCATTACCCAGCTTCTTTATCAATCGTTCGTAGTGCGTTTCCAACCGTCTCTCGCACATTGGGCATTCACCGTCAGGACCCAGCTTCTCTATTTCCCTACGTTTCGCTATGCGCTCCTCTGCATCCTTCTTGTTTTGTAATGCAGTGGATTTGAGAGCGCCGAGCGAAGACTGTATACCCCCTTTTTGTTTCCTTATCTCTTCTATCCGCCTCTTTAGTCCTTCTAACCGTTCCTTGATACCTGCAAATTCGGCCCTCGCTACCTTCAATCGCCCTGTTCTCTCCTCTCTACCCTCGATTTCCTGCATTGCCTTTTCTTTTCGTCTCGTTAGCTCCTCCTTCTGCTGATGTTTTTCCCGTGTCTCTTCCATCTCCGCCTTTAGCTGCATCTGCGATTCAAGAGCATCTTCGACACCTTCAAACTCCGCCTCTTTCTCTTTTACTCCTTTTATCTCCCCCTCCCGCCTCCTTATCTCCTGCTCGATTTGCTCTTCTCGCTTCAATAGCTCTCGTTTTCGCTGATATTTCTCTCGTATCGCATTGAGCTCTTCTTTCTTCTGTTTAAACATGAAATATTGCGCTTCTTTGTCTGCGATTTCGTCCAGCTGCTTTTTCTTTACATGCAAATCCCTGAGCTCTTTTTCTTTCTCTTCTCTCCTTCTCCTCGTGTTCTCCAGGTCGCTTTTTCTCTCGCCCAGGTTATTGCTCAGTTCCATGTATTTCTCGTATTTTCGCGTGGCAGTTTCAAGTTCTTCTTTTGCTTCACGCGCTTTTTCCTCTTTCACCGCCTTAGCGGCTTCTATTTCTTTTAGAACCGGTAAAAGCTCCTCTTTCCCTCTCTCCAAATCCCTCCTCTCGCTTTCAAGTACTTCTATTTTCTTTCTGCCTTCTTTATCCACCGTTGCGGCTTTTATACCCTCTATCTTTTTCTCTTTCCCTCTTTTATCGTCCCTTATCGCCTGTATGCTCTTTTCTACTCGTTCTATGCCGAGCATCCGAAGCACGAGCTTTTTTCGCTCCGCCGCTTTCATTGATGACAGTGCATTCAATTCCTTCTGCCTTGCGAAAACAGAAGTAAAAAAAGACTGGTAATCCATACCTATTCTGTCCTCTATAACTCCTGTAACCTCTTCTGCATTGCTGGTTATGCGTTTTCCATTGATAACGAGACTTGCCTTTGGCACTAAATTCTTGCCTGTCATCTCTCTTACCACTCTGTACTTATCGTTTTCCAGCTCGAATTCCAGGGTGACGCTGCAAGGCTCATTAGCCGAGGCACCTTCCCTTTTTATGAGTTCTTTTGTCGTCCTTGCAGCGTGATGTCCGAACAGGGCCCAGCCTATCGCTTCTATCAAAGTCGTCTTCCCGACGCCGTTTAACCCGATAATGCCTATGACGCCATCCGGGAATTCAACATCCGCATTTTTATACTTTCGGTAATTCCTCAGTGTTAGCGTTTTTAATAGCATGGCATCATATACTCAACTTCTTTCTAATTTTCATTCTTAACTGCATGGGTTCAAACTTTTGAATCTTCTCAAGTAATATGTAATCCTCTCAGCTCGCTAAAAATTATGCTATTTTGCCACTATGTCTGTTCCCGAATTTTCTCTTTCAACCAAGCATTGATAAGTGTCGCGGAAGAGGTTTCCCTGTTTTTAGCAATTTCTGTCAATTTATTAGCAAGTCCCGTCTCAATAGCAAAGAGATGAGTCTTTCGCTTGATATCCACTTCAAAGTGGGCTTCGGGCATCTCGGTCCAGTATTCCCCCAAGTCATGCGTATCAAAGAACTTTACAAGTTCATCAAGGGATCCAAAACGTGGCAGGTTTTCGGATTTACTTTTTGTCATATTGTCTCCTCTCTTTTCTTGCCATGTCTCTGGCACTCAATATTAATATTTCTTTTGTCTTTTTATAAATAAAAAGCACAGACAAATATCGCCCTGCGCTGGTTCGTCCTAAAGCCAAGTATACACCTTCACCTTCTCGCTCCCCTTTCTCAACAAAACGAAACTTGGGTTTGTCACTGAGCGCTTCCTCAACCTCTTGAGTTCCAACGTGGTGTTTAAGAGCAAGCTTGTCCACAACGTCTCTGAGCCATATTATTCCTTCAATCTTCATTTAGATCATTTTTGTCCCCTTTAATAGCATAATAACCTCGACTTTTAAAATACATTGTTCTTCCTCCATATCAGTGATTTCGCATAACGTATGCGAATATGCGAAGTTTTCCCGTAGGGAAAATTTGGGGGAGCGAACTGTAAGTGAGCGACCTGTATATTCGCTGTTATATTCCACGTAGGGCTAAATGTTAGTGCAACGTTCCGAAGGAAAAATTATAGTTGAGAAATGCTTTTACAACCAAGCGAACAAAGTGAGCATTAAAGTAAATTAACTTTAAGTGTCAGTGTTGATAATTAATTGGGGGACAGCCTCTACCGTCATTTTTCACCCACGCTTCGAGTTTTGCCTGTTTTTCCCTGAGCACAGGCATTTCAAACTTTTTAAAGTCACATTTCCTCCGTGCGGTTTCAACAGCCCGGTAGATTTTCCCAACGTAGTCCTTTGGAGCGTACGCCGACTTATAAAGCGCGAGATAATTTGGCAGCAACTCGGGAAAATCCGCTTTGACGAAGGACAAAACTCGGTTCCTGTACGATGCCCGCAAGTCCAAAACTCCCGGGACCAAATCTTTCGCACCAGCATCACTTACCGCTTTTACCACGCCATTTATGTTCTCGAAGTCATCGGTTAAATACGGAAATGTTGAGGCGGCTATCGGCTTGATTTTACGGCGAATAGTCTCGTCCAGCGTTGTTATCGTAAAGTAAACGATTAATGTCGTGCGTTTTGCCATCACCGAGAGCAAGTCAATATCGCGCAAAATCAGATTCGATTTTGTTATCGAACTCTGCACCGGAATTGTATCCAAGGTATTTGTGTGTAGCGCGCGAAACAGTATGGGCAGGAATGTTCACAGCCACGGTAAGGGTTCGCACCCCAACGGAACGGCAGGAACTTCTTGTCAAACTGATGCAGAAAGGACTTGCATTCTACTG
>QEXZ01000118.1 GCA_003160755.1 Methanomicrobiales archaeon | reverse complement strand
ACGCCTTTGAGCGTTCTAAGCTGAGCAACATGAGCAACTTCCCCCTGAATTCATTCACTTCTAAACTCGTTCGTTTCCTTGGTCGCGGTATGTTAATATCGAGGCACTTAACAAGGCAACCAGGTCTCGCGGACATCACCGCAACTCTATCTGCGAGGTACACCGCTTCGTCAACGCTGTGCGTTACGAACAAGACGGTTTTTTTTGTCCTCGCCCAAATTTCCAGCAGCTCTTCCTGAAGTATGTTTCTCGTTTGTGCATCTACCGAGCCAAAAGGTTCATCCATTAATAAAATTGCGGGTTCAGTTGCGAGAGCTCTTGCAATCGCTACCCTTTGCTTCATACCTCCTGAGAGTTCGTAAGGATACCTGTTCTCAAATCCTTTCAAACCTACAAGCTCTATGTATTTTTCTGCAATCTCTCTCCTTTCTTTATCCTTCATTCCTTTAATTTCCAGTCCAAATTCCACATTCTTCAAAACCGTTCTCCACGGGAATAACGAAAATTCCTGGAATACCATTCCTCTATCGGGGGAAGGTCCTTTCACTTCTTTACCATCTAAGATAATCTCTCCTTTGTTTGGATAGTCCAAGCCCGCTACCAATCTTAGCAATGTGGTTTTACCGCATCCTGAGGGACCTATAATACACAAAAATTCGTTTGGTTTAACTTCTATATTAATGCCCTCTAATGCCTCCATCTTCCCTTCCTCCGTGTTAAACGTCTTCGTTACGTTCCGAAGCTCGAGCTTGTGGTTCATTTTATTTCACTATCCCCTTCTTCCATTTTAATAGTTTATCCTCTACAAAATGCCTGAATAAGCGGTCTAAGCATAGCGCTAACAGTCCCAAAATAAGCATGTAAGCTACCACATAGTCCATCTGATGCAGCCAGTAAAACTCGTTGAAAAGTCGGTAGCCAAGTCCACGATTACTAACCCCAAACATTTCCGCTGCGACTACACACATCCATCCAACTCCCATCCCAACTCGAGTGCCTGTTGCAACCGAAGGAAGTGCGTAAGGAAAAGCAACATATTTTATCTGCTTTTTATCTCCAATGCAGCCCAATACTTTACCCGTTTCCACTAACACCTTTGGCACATTTCTGAATCCTGTATAGCTGTCAATTAAGATTGGAAAAAATGCGCCGATGAATATGATAAATCCCGCTGCTGAGTGGTTAAGACCTATCCAGAGAATTGCAACAGGTATCCATGCAAGAGGGGGTATAGGTCTTAAGATTTCGATAATTGGGTCTATCGCTTTGAACACATTCCTGAACCATCCCATAGCAATTGCCAGAGGAAGTGCTGCAGAAAATGCTAATGCCACCCCTATACCAAAGTGAAGGAGACTGACGAGCATATCGGCTATCAAAACATCCCTAAGCGTATAAATGGAAAAAATAACGGCTGTGAAGCGTGGCAAAATTAATGGATTTCTTATCACATATCCCGCCGTAAACTCCCAGAGGAGGAGGACTATGATTAGAGGAACTAACCATAGCCCTTTCTCTTTTGTCGGTAGCCTCATCTTTTCCCCGTTATTTCGTCATAGAAACTGGTATCAAAGATGTCTTCTCTTTCAAGCATTTTTATCCCCTTTGTCTCGTATCTCTCCTTATTTAATTCATACATGTACTCAGCGAATTCGAGTGTGGTCTCCACTTCCAGATGTGGATCGTGAATCCAAAGCATATCGCTTATGTTTATAGAATGCTTTATCGTTGCCACATCTGCTTTTTTCCACTTTGCGAAAATTTCTGCTGCTTCATCAGGTTGCTCCTTCTCGTACTCTGTTGCATTTATGTGTGTTCTGATTATCTGCTTAACGATGTCTGGATGCTCTCTGATTAGTTCCCCGCTAACCAATAGGCAACAACATGCATGGTTTGGTCTTATCGCCCCTGACCATTCCACAATCTTTCCGCTACCCTCCCCCTCGATTATTGCTGGATATGGACTGGGAACAAAGACAACATCCACCTTTTTAGCAGCAATAGCGGTAGTAGCATCGCTTGGTGTCATTGTCTTTATATCTACATCCTTTTTTGGATCCACTCCATTGTCAGAAAGCCATTTTGTAAGAATTGTATATTGAATTGAAGTAGGAGGATATGTTGCTATCGTCTTGTCTTTTAAAGAAAGAGGTCCTTCACGTTCATATTCATCGGCGATCCCCGGGCGGACAACTATCGCAGACCCTTGAGTCTGCACGCCTGCAACTATCTTTGCATCTAAGCTTTCATACATAGCACCAACAGGTGGTGCCGTCCCTACATAAGCTACATCAAGGTCTCCAGCAAGCATAGCATGCATCTCTGGAGGTCCTGAAGAGAATTCTTTCATTGTAACCTTTTCTATACCAAATTGCGCCAGATCCTCTTCCCACCATCCCTTTTCGGATGCTAACATCGCTGCAATTTGATGCGTGCTTGGTTGATAACCAATACGAATCGTAGCAGGTTTGGTTATGAAATAAGCACTTATACCAATTACTATAACTGCAATTAATATCCCAGCTACTATAATAGCGGTTCTCTTTTCCATCTCAATCACCCCCTAAATTTTTCCATTCTATACTACATAACATTTTTTTATACATAAATATCCTTTAGCGTAAATCACTATTTAAACTTTTCTATTTTGTGCATTAAATTGTCCAATTGTATAATATCGCCTGCAAAAAATATAGATAAGAGATAATCTTATACTATAAGAGATATGAGTATCGCTAAAGCATAGCCTTCATAAATCTTCTCTTTATTTGCTCTGGTGTCAACTTTATGTTCCCTACTGTGGGGCTCTGCCCCACGATACCGGGTTTCACTATTACGTGAACGAATCTCGGTCCTTTACTATCATACAAACCCTCGATAGTTGACTTTAACTCCTTCTCTGTGTGCACTTTTTTTGTTTCTTTTATTCCCGTGCTTATCGCCATTAATTCCATATCCACACCGGAATAAGCATTCGTCAACTGGTCCCCTGTGCTTCCCAACGTGCCATTGTCCAGACAAAAAATGGATAGATTTTTGGGGCTTTCCGCTGCTATTATGGGCAATACACTGGTTGCTAACAAACTTCCATCACCGTCGAGAACAACCGTATCTCTTTTCGTTTTTAATGCCATTCCCAAGCCTATTGAAGACGCCTGGCTATAACTACCCAGCATATAAAAATTCAGCCCCCTATCACTAATCTCATACAATTCCTTACTTGGTATTCCTATATTGGAGACAACCGCTTCTTCATCTAAATATTCTGCTATTGTTTTTATTGCATCATATCTCGTCATCTCTGGCTCGTGAATCGTTTTTTTATATTCCAGGATAGTTTCTTTTTCTCTTTTTGGAAAATGCACCATGGCTTCTCCTTTTTCTTCTTCTCTCTCTTTCTCCCAAGTTTTTGGAGAAATCAATGCAACGTGAGTTCTATTATTTTCATATGCGTCGCAAATAGCGTTGTCTATCAAATTTATTTTAGAATTGTCATCTATTATCGTGTAAGGAATATCAAACGCTTTTAACATCTTGGGTAGGTTTTTATTAAACGGTATTTGGGCAGGTATCTTTTCCTTATAAACGCCTCTCCAACTCGTTATTATCGGCAAAGGCAGCTCGTAGGTTCTGGTAAGGGACATTAACGCATTCATGGAATTGCCCAATCCAGAGCTTTGCATAACTATCGCTGGTTTTCCACCTGCGAGATATGCACCAGCACATATTCCGATTCCATCTTCTTCCTTGTTTAGAGCGACCTCGTGAAAGTGTTGAGGAATAAGATAAAAAAGACTTTTGGCTTTATCGCATGGTAATGTCGCTACAACATCTATCCCATTGTCTTTCATTATTTCTATTATCTTCTCTTCTATTTCGCGCATTTTATATCCTATCTTCACACCATATTCTCTACAACTTTTTTGAACTCGTTATATATCTCATCTTGGATTTCTACACCTTTTCTATTTTGTTCCTCTTTAATTTCTTCTATCTCCCCCGGGAACATAGCACCGTCATTTTCAACATCCTGTATCAATCGGTCCACCTTTGATTTGAATAGGTCAATATCAGTAAAACATGAGGGGTTTATCACGATAAAAAGGTCGCCTTTTGTGCATTTTTCCAGCGTTACCGTGCCTTTGACGTCCTTTCCGCTTTCCGCATTCACCAGGTGCCCGCACAAAATATCAATAACAAACGACAATCCATAGCCTTTGTAACCAAAGTTTTTTCCGCCAAGAGGCAGTAAACTGAAAACCTTTTCTGGATTTATCGTTGGATTTCCTTCTCTGTCCAGCGCGCAATCCTCTGGCAATAGCTTTTTTTCTTTCTTCGCTTTCAGAATCCTTCCTTTTGCAATATTGGTCGTTGCGGTGTCCAATACGACCGGATGTTTCTTGGTTGGTATTGCAACTGAAACAGGGTTTGTTCCAAGAATCGGCGTCTTCCCCCCAAAGGGTGCCATTGCTGGCTCTGTATTGCACATAACAATTCCTATCATATCTCTTCTTGCTGCCATTTCAGCGTAATAACCCGCCATTCCAAAATGGTTCGTGTTATGAACCCCAATAGCAGCAATGCCGTTGCTCCTCGCTTTTTCAATCGCAAGTTCCATTGCTTTCTTTGCAACCACTATTCCTAAACCGCTGTTTCCATTTATCAGTGCTGAATTGGTTGTTTCTCTTTCGATCGTTATCCTGGTCTTTGTTTTTTGAAAACCGTGCTCGATGGAGCTGATTAATTTTGGAAATCTTAGGATGCCATGAGAACCGAATCCTCGCATTTCGGCTCTTAAAAGTGCCTCCGACACTACTTTCGCATCTTCTTCCAGAGTCCCAAGTTTGGTTAACACCTCTTCCATATCATGCCTTAAATTCTCTGGCTTATATCTCATCTCGTATTTCCCTTATTACACCTTCCCTCAATATGGGAACAACATCATATTTGTCTATCTGGGAAACAAATTCAACATCCTTCTTATAGCCGATTTCAATCAGATATTTTGCAGTGTTACAGCGGCTGATGCACTCCTTCAAATACGCTTTGTTTATCTCCAACCCATCATTTAGACTGCTGTAAAGT
>QEXZ01000117.1 GCA_003160755.1 Methanomicrobiales archaeon | reverse complement strand
AAAGAAGGTTTGTTTACTCATACCTTACCGCTTCCACAGGACTCATCTTTGACGCCTTCCTCGCGGGATACAACCCCGACAGAATACCCACGAGCATCGCAACCGCTACTCCACCGAGCAGCACTTCGGGTTTCACAATCGCTGCGATTTCCACGTCAAGCAACATCTGTATACCGAAACTTATAGCATGAGCGCCAATCACGCCGAGAATACAGCCACACACGCCTCCTATTGCACTCACCACACCTGCTTCGAGTAAGAACAGAAAAAGAATATTTCTGTTCTTCGCGCCGATCGCTTTCATCACGCCGATCTCATGCGTACGCTCCATCACGGACATCAATATCGTGTTCATTATCCCCATAGCAGCAACGATAAGTGAGATAGAAGCGATGGCGATTAAAACTGCTTGCAATATCCCGAAAATGGACTCCATCTGCTCTATCGCGCTTCCCATCGTCATTGCAAACGTAAAATCATCCAGCTTGTGATTGTCATCTATGCGCTCCTCTATCTCCGTCGCTATCTCCTCCGCTTCCCCTATATTCCGCACACGCACGAAGATGGTTGAAATATCCTCGTTATCCAGAATACTCACCGAATCTCGCGTCGTGATGTATATCTGCGAATCCACCTCAGACCTGAATCCACCCTGCTTTGCCAACACCCCAACGACCCTGAATTTGCTTCCATTTATCGTTATCCTATCGTTAACCCCAATCTCGTCATCGAAGTACTCGTTGGCAACGCTGTACCCGATTTCACATGCCTTGTGGTCGTTATCTCGTAAGGCTCTTCCTGATGCTCCTGTCCCGGTGCCACCGTCTTCTTCCAGCTTCACCGTCTCGCCAAATACTGCATCCATATCTCGCGGTTCAATACCAACAATCTGCACCATGAACGTCTCACCACGGTATTCCACTTCTTCCATCTCGCCTATCATTACTACAGCGTCTTTTACGCCTCCGATCCGCTTCACCGCTTCCAGATCACGGTAGGTAAAGCTGCCAAATGCGCCAATGCTGCCTAATTCCATCCTCATCGGCATTACCACGATGACATCTGCCATCTCAACGAGTTCTCCCGTGATTGACTCCTCCATGCCGAAGCCAATGGAAATCAAGGCGATTACCGCACCTATGCCCACCATAATGCCCAGTATCGTGAGTGCAGACCGAGCTTTTCGCTCCTTTATATTCCTATATGTCAGCGAAAATGAATCTCTCATTATTCGTACCTCACCGCTTCGACCGGACTCATTCTTGACGCCTTACGCGCAGGATAGAACCCTGATAAAACGCCCACGATCATTGCAACTGCCATGCCGCCAAGTAACACTTCGGGTTTTACAACCGCACCAAATTCGATCCCCAATGCAGTGCCTGCACCGAGACTGATGACTTTCGCAGCCACAACGCCAAGTACGCAGCCAACCATACCGCCCACCAGACTCACCATACTCGATTCTAATAGGAAAAGAGAAAGGACGTCACTGCTCTTCGCGCCGATAGCCTTCATCACACCGATCTCATGCGTACGCTCCATTACAGACATCAACATCGTGTTCATGATACCAATGGATGCAACAACGAGTGCGATTGCCGCTATACCCACCAGGACGCCGCGAATAATATTAAAAACATCTCCTATCTGTTCTATCATACTGCCCATCGTCATTGCCATGGCGAAATCATCAAGCCCGTGGTTATCATTTATCCTTTCTTCTATCTCCTCTGCTATCCCTTCTGCTTCCTCGAGGTCATATATCCTCACCATGATGTATTTTACCTCATCGGTTTGCAGAACTTCCTGTGAAGCACGCAATGTGAGAAAAATATGGGGATCTACGTCAGCGGCATACATCGTGCTTGCCTTTTCAAAAACGCCGACCACAATGAATTTCTCACCATTTATTATCAGTTTATCGTTGACGTGTATGACTTCATCGAAAAAGTCGTTGGCTACCCGGTCTCCAATGACACACCCTTTAAAATCATTTTCCCTGAGCCATCTACCTTCCTTGATCCCAACAGGCTCCACATAGAAGCCGCCCAGCTCTTTCGTATCGCCACCAAGAACAAAAATGGGCGCACGTTTGTTCCGATACTCCACTTCCACGGCATCGTACGTCATTGCTGTTATGTCCTTTATACCGCTTATCCTCTGCACGTCTTTTACGTCTCTATCGGTAAAACTCCCCAGTTCCACATAGGCGTGGCCTGTTATTTTGCCTGGCACCACCGAAATCATATCTGCCATTCCCGTCAATTCACCGGTTATTGCCTCTTCCATACCGTAGCCGACGCTCATCAAAGAAACGATAGCCGCTATGCCCACCGCAATGCCCAGCACGGTGAGTATCGAGCGAGTTCTTCTCTCCCTTATGCTCCGGTACGCCAGCAGAAATTTGTCTATCATCGGTATTTGCTTAACCCCTTTTATAACCACAAGATTACACAGATTTCCACAAGATTATCCTTTTTAGCATTTGTATCTTTCATTTTCTCTCTTCTGTGTTAATCTTGTGTAATCTCGTGGTTTCTATACAAATCGTTCAATCAAGCACCTTTCCATCCCGCATCCGCTTTGTTCTACCTGCACGGGCGGCAATCTCCGCATCGTGCGTCACCACAATTACCGTCCGTCCCTCTTTGTTCAAACCTTCTAAGATGTCCAGTATCGTATTTCCCGTCTCTGTGTCCACGTTTCCTGTTGGCTCATCACCGATGACGACTTCCGGGTCATTCGAAAGCGCCCGTGCAATAGCCACTCGCTGCTGCTGCCCCCCGCTCATTTCCGGAGGTTTATGGTGCATGCGGTCTCCAAGCCCGACATTTACAAGAAGTTCCTCCGCTCTATCCAGTCGTATCTCGCGTCTCACGCCAGCGAAGAACATGGGCAGTGCAACGTTTTCTAACGCATTTAACGTGTGGACGAGATTAAATTGCTGAAATATGAAACCTATTTTCTTCCTCCTTATCTCTGCAAGTCCGTTTTCGCTTAGCTTACCGGTATCTATACCATCTATGAAGACAGCACCGCTTGTGGGCGTATCCAGGCAGCCGATCATATTGAGCAGTGTGGACTTGCCCGAGCCCGAAGGTCCTATTATCGCAATGAACTCACCCTCTTGTATCTCTAAATTCACATCGTGCAATGCGTAAACTTCCGCATCACCCATCCGGTAAACCTTCGTCAGATTTTCAGTGCGAATCATTTATTATTCTTATCCTTCGCTCTTTATTTCTTCTCACGTCTTCCCCGCCTTCGCTTTATCCTAACCCCGACAACCACAGCGACTAAGAGAAGAATGACAACCAGTGCACCTAAGAGCCCCGGACTCGGTAACTCACTCTTCTGCGGTTCTCGTACCTCTACGTGCACCTCGTAACCTTGCATTTCGTATTGCTTATCCGTGTCAACATCTTTGAACACCACTGTAAAGGGTATTGTGGTCTCTCCGAGACTCAAATCGCTGGTATAAACATCAAAAGAAGCAGAAAAGACGTCACCTACTTCCATGTCCCCGATGAAATATTCAGAAGGCAGTATTCTGAGTCCTTCTATCGCTGGCACCACGGATACCGCTTTAATGTCCTTTGCCATTCCATTGGCTACGTCAAAGTCTATCCTTGCAATGTCTCCCTCAAAAACAAATTCCGGCGCATTCACCAGGATAAGCCTCACATCTGCGGTGCTTTTCACCAATACCGACGATGTAAACGCACTGTGATGCTCATTATCACCATTTTTGTATGCGACCTCAAAAGAGAACTCTTTATTTCCTATCAAACTTTCTTTAAAAGTTTGAGTTTGTAGTATGAAATTCATCTCCTTTTTTCCATACGCTTCTAAATCACCTATGAATATTCGCTCTGGCATAAATTCTAAACCATCGCTTTCCGATTTCACGCGCACATCCACCCCGCTCACTGGATTAGGTCGGTTATTCGCCACCACTATCGCTATCTCCTTTGACTCGCTGAGCGAAATCTCCGAAGGTATGTCCTTCTCAAGTATTTCTACACTGCTGCTGTCCACTTTCACACGCACAGGAAACCGTACGTTTTTTCCATTGTCCACTTCTATGTACACTTCAGGGAAATAAGTGCCGTCATGGGCATAGGCAGCGGCTTTTATCGGTATAACGATTTTCATGCTTTCGCCAGGTCCTAAGGTGCCCACATTGTAGTATTCGGTGCGTTTGTAACCTTCACTCCGCCATTCTATGTCTCTGGTTGTGCTGCTCAGCCGTATGCTGTCTATTTCTGCACTTACCGTTGCTACCGTTGTAGTTGTAGTAAGGAGGTCTTGAGAGGTCTTAATTTCGGTCTCTGAGGACAGGATGTCCATATTTTCTATCGTGATGGTAATAGTGCCCGTGTCGCCGGGCATCAAGACCCCAGGCTCCACTGTGTAATCGGTAATCATAACGGCAGGACCCTCAGCAGCCGAAGCTGAAGCCATCACAAGCAGCAGCAGTAATAAAACGGCGCTAAAAAGAGTTATAACGAATCTCGTGTTTTTTCTTGTTCTCGCTCTCATTTATATCCCCCTATTTTTCAGGTATATAGCATGTAAACCATAACCCTATTTATAGTTATTCCCATAACAAAATGCAATTAATAAACCACGAGAGTTCACAAGAAACCTTTTCTTAGAAAGAAAAGCTTTACCAAAAGAACATATTTGTTTTTCTTTTAGCACAGGTTTTCTTTTTGTAAAAAAGAAAAAGTGTTGTGTAATCTTGTGGTTAATAATTTTCGGAATGACTATAAATTAAAGGGAAAACTGTTTTGACAGTGGTTTATGCGTAAATGCTTTCGCATGAGAACCGACATACGGAGCCACTACATGCCCCTTACCGGCAATTAGATACTTGTAAATAACCAGCCCTTCTAATCCAACGGGACCCCGTGCATGCACTTTATTCGTGCTTATGCCGACCTCAGCACCTTTGCCATACCTGAATCCGTCACTGAACCGTGTTGACGCATTATGCATTACCGAAGATGAATCCACAAATCGCATAAATTTTAACGCTGTTTCTTCATTCGCGGTAACAATCGCATCCGTATGTCCCGAACCGTAGCGATTGATGTGCTCAATTGCCTCATCCACACCAT
>QEXZ01000116.1 GCA_003160755.1 Methanomicrobiales archaeon | reverse complement strand
CAGAAGAAGGACTTAAGAATGGAAAAAGTCCGATACTGTTAAAATAAAAATCAGTAAATTGTAGCTTTGGTGGAGAGCATGCTCGAACTGCAGAAGAAATACCACGAGGCGAGAATGGAAATAGATAAAGGGCTTTATGAACGGCAGATAAAAATTGTTGATGCGCAGATTGACCGGCTGGTTTATGATTTGTATGAGCTGACGGAGGAGGAGATAAAGGTGGTGGAGATAGAAGGGGTTAGGTAGTAAAAATAAAAATTATAGGTTCAAAATATTTAGTTTTATTGGACGGTCTCATATTTGGCATGCAGAAAAAAATCGAAAAGTTTATAAAAGGGGGAAGTTATTAATACGCTATTACTAAGTGGGGAGTAAAGTGGGAAGCACAGAAGGAAATAGTGGTGAAATCCGAGAACCAGTTATTGTTGTATCTGATGTACATTTAGGTAGCGAGTCGTGCAATTACAGGCAGTTCTGTGATTTTCTGGTGTGGATACGTAGCCTGGATGGTCGGAAGGAGACCATTAAATGCGAAGATAAAGAGCTCGTAATCACCTACCCTGAGAAATTTATTCTCTTAGGCGACATCTTAGAACTGTGGGATCCGAAAGATGGTGACAGAGATAACGTCGTCAAACAAAGTATCCGACCATTTTCACTACTCTCAGATCTCAAATGCGAAAAGATATATGTGATAGGTAACCATGACGATGCCATACACAGGTATGACGAAAAGATTGATTATGAGACACTACATAATGATACAACATTGAATGTCTGTAATCGTCATTATCCTGAGGAAAAAACTGGTCTAAAAAACCTGAAAATAGGAGAGCGGTCTTATTTCTTTATTCACGGTCATCAGTACGATAAAGGGCAAAAAATCCTCGCAACAGTATCACGTCTCACCGGTCAGCGGTGGAATCCTTTAAACTGGTTCCAGATCCTCTTCAATATCCCATTCACAAAAAATAACTGGATAATAAACTTTTTGGTCTTCTTAGCTCTCGTCTTCGGAGGGTGGTACTTTTGGGATGCTGCTCCAAAACCCAATTTTGGCTATACTTTGATATGGGCAGCGCTGACAGGCTTTTTTGCATTAAGCTCGATTCCAGGCATCATCACCAAGACCCAGAGAAAATTCTACGATGCTAAGAAACCTAAAGATAAGACTGCAGAACAGATTATCACAGATAAGTATTACCAAGAACAAAAGGACACAGTAGTAGCCGATGTCATAGTTTTCGGACATACACACTTTGCAAGCTCTCATGTGGGCAGGAAGAAATTGTTCATTAACAGTGGATGCTGGGTTGGAGAAGATGGTATTATTGACGATAAACAGCGTTATACTAACACATTTGTATACATAGATGAAAATGGGGCATATATCCTTAAGTGGAGCAAGGGTAAAATCGCTTGCATTGAGTCTTTTCCCATTTCAAAAGGATAATATGAATTATCGGCTCCGCACTTAAAAACGGGGTATAGTGACTTTTTAATAGACATGGAGCCTGTCCGACAATCCGAAATTGGAAGAAAAAGAAAGGAGGTGAAAAGGAGAAGAATGAAGAAACCGTCTTTAAGGGTTTTAGTGATTTTGGCAATGATAGCGATTGCCGTTAGTATGAGCGTAACAGCGTCAGAAGCGGATGTAACAGTTACCACTGTAACCGTATCGCCGGAAAGCGTTGAAGTCGGTGAAAATGCGACAATAGTGGCAACGGTTGAGAATGTAGGCAATGTTACCCAAAATGAGACGATAGTATTCAAGATAGACGAAGAAGAAGTGGAATCTGTTAATGTGACACTTGAGCCAAATGAGACAAAGACAGTGGAAAGTGTAGTGGCTAAAGATAAAGCTGGAACATACAACGTGACAGCGAATAACGTAAGTGCAACTTTAACGGTTCTATCACCCACACCTGAGCCAATTTCTAAATGGATGACAATATTTGTTGTGAGTGCGATACTCGGTATCTTTGTGCTTTTAATTGCACTTGGCTATCGGGCTGATAAGAACTTAAATAAAGGCGAAATGAGGAGGGCTATTGCTGGCACGCTTGTTATTGGATTTGTCATCTTAGTGTTTTTGTCTCTTTGCTACGAAATATCTAACCAGCCGCTCGTTATAGCGTTCATCGAGCTCGTTGGTATTGTTGTTGGATTTTATTTTGGATCAAAAACAGTCGCAGAAAAAAAGGAAGTAGAGGAGAAAAAGACGGGGCAAATAAGAATTGAAAATGTTCAATTCTCTGGAAAAAGTGATAAGAGTATCAATATAACAATTAGAAATAGCGGTGACTTTGAAGTAACTGTTGATAGAGTCTACATCAATAACGAACCGAAGAAAATCGAGGAAGGGACAATCAGTCCAAAATCAGCTAAGGACTTTCCTGTTGAGCATGAATGGAATAAGGGAGAAAGTTATAGAATAAAAGTATCCACAACAGAAGGTACAATTATTGAAAAAGAAGAGAAGGCACCAAAAAAAGAATAAACATCGCGACAAGGATGAATATAAGACCCGTATGCTCTAAACGGATGCCTCGGAATTTATTCCGAGTGAGGGTAGGTTGTGTAGGGCTACGGGCACAAAAATATAAAAAGATATATAACCGGACATTACGAGTTTTATAGGCTACAATATTTCTTTTCTCTACTAAATCGCAATCTATGGAGCATTAAGCCACTATAATCAGCCGAAAGCTTTGTACCCATGTAGCCTATATATAGACTACATGGTGAAAACAAGAATAAAACGGATAAAACTTTGTTTTTGTAACGACCAGTGAACTGATGAGTTTTTTTAGGTTGTAGCCTATACAACTCTGAAACTCAGGTTATAAGTGAATTTAATCGTGGAAAGATGGAATTAAAACGAATCACCGCGTATGTAGCGCCTATATAAGACGTACTTCTCAGACCACGCCAAACGTTCATCGGTAGAATCTGCACGACCTAAATATTAGTTTGATGCTTTTTACCGCAATTATTACAAATGAACAATAAAATAGATGAAACATTTTTGAAGCTCCAAAAGAATTGCCTTTCAGAATACGTTGGAACTGAGCTATCACTGAAGAGAGGTAAAACCAGCCTCAGAGCAGATGTGCTCGATGTGTCAAAAGGAAAGCTTTTATATTCAAAGGAAGAATAGCTTCAAGAGGGCAGATAATATGGAAACGAAATGTTTATATAGTGTAAAAATAAACTATTTTTAGAAGATATATATCACGGTGGTAAATCATGCCCATCTCAAAAAAGCTCTCGGAATTACTTGAAAATATGACGCCGCAAGAGCGTGCAGAACTCGAGACCTTCGCGGCTTTTATGATAACACGGCGGGAATTGCGAAATCTCTCTGTTCTGACCGATGACATCCCCACTCAAGAACTCATGCAACTTGTCATGGAATCCGGGAGTTTCGACTGGCTGGATGCCAAGGAAGAGGACGTCTATTCCATTGAAGATGGTGAGGGTGTTAAATGGTCCAGCGAATATTCAGAACACACAAGTTAGCGCTGCTCCATAAGTCACTTGTGCTACGCGTTTTAGGGGAAATGGACAGGGATTTGATGAACGAAATAGAGAAGCCGTAGCACTCTTGAAATATGCTGATTATGTTTATTAACATCTTTGGCTCAACGGAAAGTTTTAAACTTATCCTCAATACTTTCCGTATCTAAAGTTCAGGTAGATTAGCGAAACATACCCCAAGCCAAGGGAGAATATGTAGAATATAAACCTATCCAACAGGGCAACAGATGCGGCTATCGTAGAGGAGATTCCAAAGGAGACGTACAGGGAGATCATCAGTAGCTCTGTAACCCCGGCTCCTCCGGGCATGAAGAGGAAGTAACTCAGGAATATAGACAGGGAAATTACGATCATTATAGCAAAGAAAGAGACGTGATGACCGAGGGCAAAGAAAAGCACGTAAGTGCTCGCAAAAATCAGTATCCAGCCGACAAAAGCCAGGATAACGTTTACGCCGACCTTCTTCTTGTCGTGCGACAGCTTCGAGAATGTTTGAGCAAACTCCCTTAGCTTCTGCCTGATGTAGTCGTCGAAGGATTGCAGTGTCTTGAACCTCTTTCTGAGGAAGGAAAATGGGCTGAAATAGTAGATTCTTGAGATGACAGCTTTTCCCTTGAAGCTCTCCCCTTCGTACTTCTCCTTCAGGATGTAACCCGCGATGGGCACACCAATGATAAGGACCAACACGAACTCCAGTAGCATCTTCACTATCAGGGATACGTTCTGGATGAATATAAGGACGAAGAGCATTGAACCTATTCCAAAGAAAGCCAGAGCGCCTACCCCGGTAATCCTCTCCACCAAAACCGTAGAGAGACAAGTAGCCTTGTTCACCTTTATCTTCTTCGACAGGAAGTACGCTTTTAATGGACCTCCTCCGACCTGGGGTCCGGGTGTGGAGGTATCCATAAAGCTTCCGGCAAGTAACATGACTAATAGAGAAAAGAAAGGCGCTTTTTTTATGCCGTTCACGAATATCTGCCACTTTAAGTTCCTCAATAGGATGGAAGAGGCTTGAAGCACCACAGCTAATATAAGGTAGCTCGGATTTGCACTCACTATTGTGCTGTACAGGTTTGCGAACCCGATATTGTGTATTATCAGGATTAGAAGTAGTAGAGTTACGGGAAGCAGCAGAAACTTGAGATTGTTCTTGTTTTTCATTTTTATAACCACAAGATTACACAGATTTTCACGAGAAAAAATTGAAGATACAAGATGCATCCCCAAACTTGTATCCTGCATCATGGATCCGGCGTCATCTTCTGGTGTTAATCTTGTGAAATCTCGTGGTTTTTTCATCTTCGCTAAGCTATTGGCAGAAAGGACATGTATCCTAAAGAAATCATGTAACTGAGGATTTGGGCGTTAAACCCTGAGAATAAAGGAATTAAAAGGTTATCATCTATCTTGTTGACCACGGTCTCGACTATTGTCGCGGTCCCTGCCATCACCAGTATTATCAGCCATGAGTATGAGTTCAGGAAGACGAATCCTATGAGCAGGTCCACGGCAAACTCCGCCATGCAACCTTCTACCGCCCTGTCCTTCAGCTTTGGTATCCATGTCCTGCCGAATCTCTTGCCGAATATTGCTGCG
>QEXZ01000115.1 GCA_003160755.1 Methanomicrobiales archaeon | reverse complement strand
AATCAACTCCACCTGGCTGCACGGCATAGCCCCGCTCCTTCAAATCGGTATAGATGAGGTAACGCAACACGAACTTTGGTGAGACGTCTAACGCATGCTCTAAGAACCCGTCAAGATTCAGTTCCTTTCCTGCTTCGTCTTTTATTTGTAGCTTTCCCGTTTCGAGCAAAAAAGCCGCTTCTTCCAGCGATAGCTCTATCTTCCCTTTTTTCCTGCCATATCCTTTTGCAAGGATATCTGTTTCTGCTTCTGCTCCTGACCCTGCCACTACAACCTTCCCGTCTGAAAGTACTGCTTGCATCGCACTTTTCTTATTTAAATTTAAATAAAGAAATAGGAGTTTAGTCATGGGCAAATAGATAGAAGAGGCGAAAGAATGGATAGCGAAGAATACGACATAGAATACTTCAAGGAGGAAGGATTCATAAGGAAAAAATGCAATAACTGCGGCTCGCACTTCTGGACTCGTGACAAAGACAGAAATATATGTGGTGACGCCCCCTGTGAAATTTATTCGTTTATAGGCAGGCCTATTTTCGACGAGCGAAGCGTGGAAGAGGTGAGAGAAGCTTTTCTGTCTTTCTTTGAGCATTGCTCACACAAGCACACGAGAATGAAGCGGTATCCGGTTGTAGCACGGTGGCGAGACGATATTTACCTTAACATCGCATCAATCGCAAATTTTCAACCGCTTGTGACATCGGGCAAAGTCGCACCGCCTGCAAATCCGCTCGTCATCTCGCAACCCTGCATAAGACTCGAAGACCTTGAATCCATCGGAAAAACCGGTCGCCACCTAACCATGTTCGAGATGATGGGGCATCATGCCTTCAATAAGAGAGGCGAGGAGGAAACATACTGGAAGAATGAGACCGTGGAGTATTGCGATGGATTTCTGCGGCAACTTGGTGTGGATATGAACAGCATAACGTATAAGGAAGCGCCGTGGGTGGGCGGCGGCAATGCGGGACCCTGTCTTGAAGTCATCACAAACGGATTAGAACTCGCTACGCTTGTTTTTATGGACCTCAAACTTTCCCCGCGTGGTGATGGGGATATAAGCCTAAACGGGCAGCGTTATAATAAAATGGACACGTACATCGTGGATACGGGCTATGGCTTGGAACGATTCGTATGGGCTTCCAAAGGCACCCCCACCGTCTATGATGCGATATTCCCCGGCATAATAAACGAACTGGTAGATGCAGCGGGAATCGAGCATCCAATGGAGAAACATAGCGATACGATGACGAAAATAGCGAGCTTATCGGGAACAATGAGCAGTGGAGAAATAGCAAAGAGGCTGAGTATTTCACCTGAATTTATCAAGAATATCCTCAAGCCGATGGAATCAATCTACGCGGTTGCAGACCATAGCAAATGCCTGGCGTTCATGCTTGCCGATGGTATCGTGCCTTCTAATGCGAAAGAGGGATACCTGGTAAGACTGGTTTTGAGGAGGGCTTTCAGGATGTTAAAAGCGCTGGGTATAGAAATGCCATTGGATGACATAATACTCACGCAAATAAAAACACTCAGGCGTTCTTTCCCGGAATTGGAGAATGCCGTGGATAGGGTGGTTGAAATAGTGTCGCTGGAGCACAGGAGATATGGTGAAACACTTTCGAAAGGCGAGAGAATAGTAAGGCAGAAGGCACGGGAATGGAAACAAAAAGGCGAGAAAAAAATACCTCTCGATACGTTAATTAATCTATACGATACACATGGACTACCGCCGGAGTTTGTAAAAGAGGTAGCCACCGAGCAGGAAGCAGGCATTGTACAAGTAGATATCCCTGAAAATTTTTATTCGCTCGTTGCAAGTATGCACAGCGGGGCGGAAAAGGAGAAGGAGAAGAACGAGGATGTGGAACCTTTTGTAGAAGAAATGAAAGAAAAAACGAAGACCATTCCAGCGACCAAAAAATTGTATTACGAAAAACCTTCGGCAGTGGAGTTCGAAGCGACGGTTCTGGATGTGATTGATGATTCGGTCGTATTAGACAGGACGCTATTTTTTCCCGAAGGTGGCGGTCAACCTGCTGATACGGGCGTTTTAACGCTTAAAGACGAGAGCAGGGCATTGAACGTGCTGGACGTGCAGGAAATGGACGGCGTTATCCTGCATAAAATAGAGAACGGCGGGATAAGTAAAGGCGCAGTGGTATCCGGCCACGTAGACGTGGAGCGACGAATCGCTCACACGAGGCACCACTCGGCAACGCATATCGTAGTATGTGCGGCGAGAAAAGTGCTGGGGGAGCATGTATGGCAGGCAGGAGCGCAGAAAGGCGAAAAACGTGCGAGAATTGACATCACACATTTCAAGAGAATCTCGAATACTGAGCGAAGAGAGATAGAGATGCTTGCAAACAGGATGGTTATGGAAAACAAGGACATAATAGCGAGATTTGAGGACAGAAACGAAGCTGAGCGGAAATACGGTTTCGATATTTACCAGGGCGGCGTTCCCCCGGGCAAGAAAATACGAATCGTGCGTATAGGCGCGGATGATGACGTGCAGGCATGCGCGGGAACGCACTGTTCAAAGACGGGCGAGGTCGGTCCGATAAAAATACTGCGTACTGAACGGATACAGGACGGTATCGAGCGAATAGAGTATTCCGCAGGGGAGGCGGCAGTTGAGGCGATGCAGGCGCGTGAAGAGCTGATAAGGGAATCTGCTTCTGTGTTAAGAGTGCCTCATGACAAATTGCCTTCCGCGGTTGAAAGGTTCTTTGATGAATGGAAACAGTTGCGGAAGGAGAACGAGAGATTGAGAGGTGAGATTGCGGAGTTAGAACTCGACCGATTGAAGGGAAAAGCAAAAGAGATTAGCCCTGATATAAAAGTTATTGACGAAATATTACCAACCGCAGATACAAAAGAGCTGAGGAAAATTGCATCACAGCTCGTAGAAGAAGGTTACCCTACGATGCTCCTTAACAGGATGGAGAATCGCTCATCTGTCATTTCCGCAGTTCCGTCTAATTTGAGTAATAAGATAAATGCTTCTGAGTGGGGAAAGCCTGTTTACAAGAAGCTCGGAGGGGGGGGTGGTGGAACCGCGATGATCGCACAGGGCGGTGGGGAGAGAGTGGAAATGGTAGGAGAAGCCCGTGAGGAGGGATTGAGATTTATAGAAGCGAAATTAAAGAAAAAAGAGAAAATGATATTATAAAAGAAAGTAATAAAAGAAAAGCAAAAGGATAAAGAGGTGCCCAGTGTGTATCTGATAATAGTGGGGTTAGGTGGGATAGGAAAAAATCTGGTGGACATCGCTACGAAGAACAAGAATGACGTGGTTGTCATAGACCAGGATGAGAAAAGGTGCGGGGAGATAGCGAGCAAATACGATGTTTTAATGATTGTCGGTGACGCAACAGAGAAATCAACCCTGGAGGAGGCAGAAGCGAGCAGAGCAAACGCACTCATCGCTACTACTTCTGACGATGCTGCTAATTTGATGATGTGTCTGACGGCAAAAGGACTGGGCACAAAAAGAACCATTGCAGTGGTGAATCAGGAAGAGCACGTGGAGATGTTCAAGGAAGCAGAGATCTTTCTGTTTGAAAATCCTGACATGACCGTTGCGAATCATCTGTATTTTTCGGTGAAACGACCGAGGATAAAAGATTTTCTTACCGTAAGTGGAGGAAAAGCGGAGGTATTCGAGGTTGTTGTATCAGAGCAATCGCATGCCGTGGGGCAGAAGCTATCGAAGTTACGTATAAAAGACGGGATAATCGTGGCGATAGAACGAAATGGCGATATACTACTGCCAACAGGCGATACAATCATTAAAACGCAGGACCTCATAACCGTATTTACGAAGGCAAAGAACGTGGAGAAGATAAGTTCACTTTTTGCTCCGTGAAAAGTTTGTTTTCTGTTGTTTAGCTAACCACAAGATTACACAGATTTCCACGAGAGAACAATAATAGGAATCTGTTTTCAGTACACTATCCGATATTCTATCCTTAATAACCTAAAATTCTCGTGTTAATCTTGTGAAATCTCGTGGTTTTTTGCATTAGCTATACAAATACGTTTTCTGAAATGAGGAAAAAACTAAACGCCCGTGTTTAACCTTTCCAAAACGCCGGTGTCAGCAGAACCAAAACAGTAAATAACTCCAGCCGCCCTGCCCACATGCAAAAAGACAAGATGAGTTTTCCCAGGATAGGAACAGATGCATAATTAGCCGATACAAGACCAAAACCGGGTCCAACGTTTCCCAGTGTCGCCGCTACCGAAGATGCTGCGCTTATCATATCAAATCCGGGGGCTACCGCACTCATTGCAATCGAGCAGACCACAAATATCAGAATATACGAGATAAAAAAGGCGATAATCCCTTGTATGATGTCATCAGAAATGGGCTTTCTCCCTGTCTTCAGCACAAAAATCGCATGCGGGTACAGAATTTTACGAATCCTCTGTTTGAAATATTTTAGCAAAACGTATATCCTGATGACCTTAATGCTTCCTCCGGTTGACCCACCACATGCTCCGATGAACATCAGACCGAACAAAATGATTTTGGATAAATGACTCCAGGCATCGAAGTCGGCGGTTGTGAATCCTGAGGTGGTCATGAAGGAAATAGCCTGAAATCCTCCGTAACGAAATGCTTCCTGTATAGAACCGGACGACCCGAACTGATAATAGTGAATATACAAATCAGCAGTTATTATAGAGATAGCAGCTAAAAGAAGCAAGCAGTAGACCTGAAACTCCTTGTTTGCTATTACCCTTCCGGGTTTTCGTATTAGCGAATAGTGCAAAATGAAGTTCATGCCTGCAAGAAACATGAACACGGCTATAATTAACTCTGCTATTGGGTTTGCGTAACCTGCGATATTATTCGCCAGTGGCGAGAACCCGCCGGTGGGCATCGTGCAGAACGCGGTGCAAAAGGCGTGATACAGGGGCATTTTCGCGGCATAAAAAAGCGCTAAAATCTCTGCGCCGGTCAAAATCACGTAGATGGACCACAGCATTCTCGCGGTTACCTGAACTCTTGGTCTAATCCTTTCGGACATTGGTCCCGGGAACTCACGGTCAAATAACTGACTGCCGGCAATGCCGAAAGTTGGTAGTATCGCAATAAAAAGCAAAATCACGCCCATTCCTCCTATCCACTGCGTGAAACTCCGCCACAGCAGTATGCTGCGGTCAACCTGCTCTAAATT
>QEXZ01000114.1 GCA_003160755.1 Methanomicrobiales archaeon | reverse complement strand
GTTCTCGGCCTTCACGCCTTAACTGCGGATGTACATACAAGCGGTTAGGAATCTTGGGACGGATTCGTCCCATATCATCCGGCACCGTATCGAAGTACACTAACGCACTTTCAAGCTGTGAAAATCCAAGAGCCCCATTTCCGTAGTTGCTATACGTGTCAACGTCGTCATTGAGACAAGTATGAGAAGCACTAGCCAATGCCAAGGTATCGAACCCTGCGGCATAAGTGGTTGCTGTGGTGTTATTCCACATCTTGAAGATCTCGATATCGGTCTCTTCAAGAACAGCCACCTTCAAAAGACGACTAAACTTCTCCATCAAGTCCCATCTGTTATATTTTTTCATACCAGATGTGATCTTGAATCCCAAACCAAACCGCTCCTGACGCCAATCTTTCGTGGTATCAAGAGCTGGGTCTGCCATGGGTATGACCTGTCCATCAGCCAGCTTCTCTTGGCCTTCAAATCCCGCCATACGGATTTCCCTTTCGTACTCATCCGTAACCGGAATAACCTTGCAGAATTTTGCATGATCTACAAGGGCACCATGATCGGTGCTATCGAAAACCTTACGAAGCAAGCGTTTTAACAGGTCTCTGTTTGTTGAGGTATCCCAATTAAGTGTAATAGTCATTTCATCTCACCATTATCCTGTGATCTGCATACAAGCAAGGGGGCCAAATCGAACATGAACTCTCCCACCGTAACTCGCATCTCTTCCTACACCCCTGTCTGAGTGACCAACAACTATCGCACCCTGGCCTGCCGTACCTGCTTCTGTAGTGGTGAGATAATAACTCTCATCGACAGAAATTGTTCTAGCAGTTCCACCAGAAGCATAATCAATATCATAGTCAACTGCCGTGCCAATATAACCAAGCTCATATCCCTTGCCAATTTTATAGGCAGTTGCTAACTGACCATCAGCAATATGGATTGACCACACCTGCTCAGGTAAGAAAACACTAACAGGCACATGAACATTATTGGTTTCAGCATTAGCATCTAATGCTTCAGTCGTTAAGCCAACACCAAGCATAGCAGTTTCTATATCGGTAGCATCGCTAGTAGCAGCAGAGCGAGGATCAACCTTACCAGTAGCATCTAAAGTAAGGATATCACCAAACGTCCAAACACCACTTGTGGCTGCTTTTGGAAGTGACCTAATATTATCGGGACCACTCACCAACTCTAATTTAAAGTGTACGCTCATTTAGTTTCTTTCTAATTTAGTCTACTTGTCGGTAGACTAGGTGAAGAACTACTTGTCGATTAGAACTAAATTCCAATTTCGTCATCGGAAAGGTAACGCTTCAGTTCGTCATCTGAAAGAACAGCACCCTTACCAAGCGCCGGATCGGATGCAGCAACGTCATCGTTGAACTGCTTCTTCCTAGCCTTTTGATCTTCATCAATGGCCCTTAGCTCCCTAGCCTTGCGCTTCATATACTTCTCAAGTGGCATCTTCATAAGAACGCCATCCCCAAAAGTCCAATGCCCCTCAGCATCAAGCTGGGCGCCCTGGGGGTAAATCTTGTCCTCTCCGTGGATTACGAAGTCCCAACCGTATTGGAAAATCCACTTATTAAGTGACCTCCCATCTTCGGTATGTCTTCCCCACTTATAAACGAAGTCTGGACACGTTTCGGCACGTTTATAGGAGTCTGGCGTGATAACGTTCGGTTCGCCTTTAAAGAAATAAATTCCCTTTTCAGGCTTAGACCGTTCCTCGTCAACCTCACTATTTTCCGTGTCGATAAAAATAACTTCTGCAATATGTTCAGCCATTTAAACCTCCTTCTCCGCTCGTCCTTTTCTTTCGTCCCTAACCAACTCAGCAGCTTCCTCTTCACCCTTCACATATTCACGACGTTTAAACCAGTCAACCATCTCTTTGGCACCTGCCTCAAAATGGACTGGCTCATCTTCCGTGCCTACGAGTTTCCCACCAGCAGGAATATTGGTTTGTGTCGGTGAGACAGGACTAACCTTTTCAGGTTGCAAATAATCAAGCTCATTTCTGTCAAGACGCTTGTTCTGTGCTACCTTTTTCCAAATATCAGAATTGCCGACGTACCTGGCAACGGACATACCCTTTGCTGCGAATGGAGCATAAGTATTATACATGACATCCGCAACCTCATTTTGAAAACTATCGCTTTCAAAGAGGCGTGGATTTTCACGTATAGCTCGCTTTAACCCATCCTGAAAGGCCATTTTGCCCTCTTCCTGGACTTCGGCTACCTTCATCTGGCTAGTATACCTCTCTCTTTCTCCAAGTTTTTGGTTAATGCGCTCATCTACTGTATCTATGGGCTTCTCCCAATTAAACGTCTGCTCCTGCACCACTGGCTGATCAACGGGCTTATTAGCCCTGTTAATAGCATCTTGAGCGTATGCCTGGCGCTCTCTGTCAATTGAGTCTGCCTTATTTCTCCAGTATTCGGCATTTCCCTTGTACTCGTCGATTTTACTCGACATCTCACCGCTAAACTTTTCCTGTTCAGCGAGAATCTTACGAAGCTCTTCTACGCTTTTCCCTTCATATTTATCTGGCTTAGCACCAGCATCATCAGGGGGCTTGGGCTCCGTCTTTCCTGTGTCGTCGGGGGCTCCACCCTCAAGTTTAAAGCCCTTAGCCTTTAACTCTTCGGGTGTAAGTTGTCCCTTATCATCAGGTGACATTTATAACCTCCAAAATATTAAAAATATCAGGGGCTCGTTAAATAACGAGTTCTCCCGTCCCTTCTTTTTTACTTGCATCTTCTATGATTTCATCAGGAATCAGAAGCATCCTGGCAAACGCAGCTACTTTACCCTGATAAAATCTAACCATCCTATCCTCTAGTGTATGACCATGGGCAACCGTATTGGCAGCGCTACTGGCTTCATTAGATATCCGATTCCATAATTCCTTAAAATACAGATTCTTCTCACACTTCTCCCGCTCTTGTAACAACAATGATGCATCAACCATCTTTCTTCTCCTTCTTATCAAACCCCAATTCAGCCATCCTCGCAACTACAATCTGTGTAGGGTTATGACGCTTCAACCCCTGTGCCGTTTTAATTACCACATCAAACCTCTCTTGAAAATCCTTAACCGGAACAAACTTCTCTGCTTTTCTACTCCACTCATAACACCCTAAAACCAAGGAATGCAATTTTATCAATCGTGAGAAAACCTGTACCGACTTGTTGAACTCTTTCCGCGTTAACTTCAAAATCTCCTCCAAGCTTCATTATTTTTATGGCATGCCCCTAGGTGGCAACATTTCCGGGCCTATACCAGGGCCTCCACCAGGCATTTCGGGCGGCATCTGTCCCTCGGCACCACCCATTCCACCTGGGGGTGGAACTGGGGGCGGTGGTTGTAGGTTCGCCTCTACATCAATAGTTTGCTGAAGATTAACTGTATACGTATCAGCATCACGCTCGTCAAAATCTTGTAAAACCTTTTCTATCCGTTTATCTCCCTTCTCAATAATCGAGAATAGATACTTTTTAAAATCCGGTGGAAGCGATGGATCTGTAATAGCCTGTACCATACCAGCCGTCTTAGTGTAATAATCGGATAGCAACTGGTACATGGTTAATTCACGCTCCCGCCTCATCTCCTGGTTAAGCATCTGACTTGCGGCAACACATTCAATCTGTAATGCATCCCGCACCATCCAACCAGGAAACGCAACGGTTCTCTCTTGCATCGCCTCACCCTTACCGGAACGATATTTATACTCCGGCTGGTACTGGGCCATCATCTCAAGAATGAGGTAAACACAGTCTTCTATCTTTTTAATTATATTGTTTATTAGGAAAGCAAACTTCTTATTTGCCTCTCCTAATTGGGTTGCAGTCTCACGGAACACAGGACGCTCGGCAGTTGAGACGCCCATAACCGCTGGTGTAATACCAACAGCCCTGTCCATATAGCTAACAAGCATCTGTTCTTCTTGAAAGGTAGATGGATACACATCGTGTCCAAGAAGCTCCTTAACGGCACCCTCAAGCTCTCCCCGAACTACTGTAGTCCCACCAGGGTTGCGCTTATAATCATCAATCCCACGCCCAGACTGTATTAAAGTTTCTGGAGCGTTAAGTACGGTGAGTCTATCAAGCCGCCTATTGTGAAGACCATCGAGTTCAATCTGGGGTTTTTCGAGAATCTCAATAACCCCCTCGCCATCAAAGTGGTACTCACTAGGGTATCCCACAAAATCAATGAAGGGACGAAATCCCTTGAAGATGGGATTGTATATAGCATCGCATAGTGTCCCTGTTTCCTTGTTGAGAGTAAGTACAATATCGTCTTCCTGCCCGTCCTCATTAACATCGAACTTAACCCACAGCTCCCAAAGGTATACGGGCTTAGTCTCGTCAATTCTGTAATCCACTTCTTTCTTCTGCGCCTTGACATGGGCTGCCAGAGTTTCGTCTTCTTCCCCAGTCTTAAAAATCTTTTTACTAACATCTTTGTAGTAGCGACCATTAAGCTCATTAGACTTTACCTCTTGCATACGTAAGGGGAATTTAAACCCCACTAAGTACGCAGACTGTATATCACGTGAATCAGAACTAATAACAAAATCACATCTATCTACTGGATAAACCTGTGGCCCATTATAGCTGGTAATAACCTCTAGTATCCCGGGACTTTCAGACTTATAGATTGGATATTTTTTAATCGTATCATCACGAACCTCGTCTGGGTTCGCATACCGATATCCAGTGCGGCGGCTTACCTCCCAATCCAACTTAATTATCCCGGTACCAGTTTTTACACACTGTATAATCGGCGACAGGAGCTTAGCCTTAAAATCAAGAATATGCTTCTGGAACCAGTTAAACCAGTCCTCCATCTCCCTGTCTGTACCAACAAGGCGGCTATCTATGGCCTTCATAAGGACAACCCTACTCTTACCCCAAACAGCCTCAACCGCTCTAACTGTAATAGCATCAGCATCTGAGCGGGAGACCGGAACAGCCACATTAGCACAGTTTATCCATGGACTGGGCTTAGCGTCCCGTAACCCGGCGTACATACGATTCCATTTTCTAATAAGTTTCCAGCGTGGTTCGTTATTCTCTATTTCCTGCTCCAGGACTGATTTAAAATGGGTTGATAGAACCTGCCCAAGTGTCTGGCCGGAATATCCCTTCATCTTTTTATTAAGATCAAGTTTCATCCCACCACGGAATCCGACTATATTATCCTTTGAAA
>QEXZ01000113.1 GCA_003160755.1 Methanomicrobiales archaeon | reverse complement strand
TTGTAAAGTCATAAGATTCTTAATTAATATATGTCAAAGAAAAAGGATAAAAAACATTGGTATAGTAGATGGTGGGCAATAATCTTATTCATCTTTATAGGATTATATTTCTTAGGTTCTTTAGATAATAGTGATTCGAATTATCAAACAGATACATCAGATAATAATTACCAAACTTCAAATATTGATGATGTTGAAACTATCAAAGAACCAATAAATAATGATAGAACAAAATATCAACAAACAATTTCTGAAAGAGAAGAAGAAACATTAGAAGATTATGAGGTTGGGAAATTCACAAGAGATTATGAATGGGAATATGATGGATACACTTACGGATTAACATTTAATCTCTATCCAAAAGTATATGAAATTTTCAAGGAAAGGGAAAGAACAAGGGATTATGATTTGTTTGCTTCTGATTATTATAGCAAAGAATTTATCAAAACCATCACTGAAGGATTAGAGGACTATGCAAAAGAGAATGATTTAACAAATGCAGAACTACCTTATTTCGTAATCTCTTTTGTTCAAGATTTGCCTTATACTTCTGATGATGTTACAACTGGTTTTGATGAATATCCAAGATTTCCTTATGAAACAATTTATGATGACGGGGGGGATTGTGAGGATACGGCAATTTTGGCTTCTGCTATGCTTAATGAATTAGGTTATGGTGTTGCTTTATTGCAGTTCCCAGAACATATGGCTGTTGGAGTTAAATGTACTCCTTCGGCGGGACAATCATATTACACTTATCAGGGGATTGATTTTTGTTATCTTGAAACAACAGGAGAAAAGTGGGATGTTGGAAAAGTTCCTCCTAATGTAAAAAGTGCAAAAGCAATAGTAAAACCTCTTGTTGAAAGACCTGCTTTAGATATTGATTTCACATCCAATTATGAATACAATGCAATAGATGTATATGTTGATGTAAAGGTAAATGTAAAAAATTTAGGTTCAAAAAAAGCAGAGAACACAAAAATCTATGTTGCACTGCAAACTTCTGATGAAAGTAAAGTTTGGGATTCTATTGAAAGTGAAGATTTACAAATTGAGCCAGAAGGAGTTTATGAATATTCTGTAACGAATCTTCATTCACCAACAGGTTATCCATTCAGAATTTATGTAAGGGCATTTGGTGATAATGTAATTTCTGATGAAGCAGTGAGTAATTGGATTTATTGGGAATAGTTTTAGCCCCCTCTATAATCAAGAAAAAATTTGGGAGAGTGCAGCGAGCCGTTAAACGATTGTTATAAGAAGTGCAAAGCATTTCTTTTTCTCTCTCTGTTTTTGTCCGTTTTATTGTACCCCATCCCTGCAATATTGATGCCATCTGAACGTTTGAAGACAACGCATTTCATATTGCACTTTATCATCCAGATCACGCTTAACCACTTCACCTAAGCACAGGAGCGGCAATCAGCGGAAAGCATTTAAATATATAAGAACATAAGAGAATTTAGATGCGGAGGGATAGTTGATGGAAGACATCTTTAGATTTGCAGATGAGTTAGGGCCGACAAAGGTCATTCACGTTTATGAGCCTTCGGTGGGGCTGAAGGCAGTTCTGGTGGTGGACAACGTAGCCAGAGGTCCGGCGATCGGTGGATTGCGCATGGCCCCTGACGTGAGTACGGAGGAGTGCTTCCGGCTGGCACGGACCATGACATTGAAGAACGCCGCTGCCGATCTGCCTCACGGTGGCGGCAAGTCGGTGATCTACGGCGATCCGAAGATGCCGAAAAAAGAGAAAGAGACACTGATTCGGGCCCTGGCAAGCTCATTGCGAGAAATTCAGGAGTATATATTTGCTCCGGACATGGGCACCGATGAGGAATGCATGGCCTGGGTGAAGGATGAGATCGGCAGGGTGGTGGGATTGCCCTGCGAATTCGGCGGAATACCCCTTGACGAGATCGGGGCGACTGGATGGGGGCTCAGCCACGTCACAGAGGTCGCGCTCGAGTACTGCGACTTCGATATGGACGGGGCTCGGGTCGTAGTTCAGGGCTTCGGTGCCGTGGGTAAACACACCGCCCGTTTCCTCACGGAAAAGGGGGCAATGCTGGTGGGTGTGGCCGATTCCCGGGGGGCAATCTACAATCCCCAGGGGCTTGATGTCCACGCATTGATCGAGCTGAAGAAGGCGGGCAAGAGTGTAGCCGATTATCCGGACGGAAAGAAGCTCGATCGTGACGCCGTGATCGACATCGAGTGCGATATCTGGATTCCTGCGGCGCGGCCCGATGTTATAGATGAGGAAAACGTAAACCGCCTGAAAGCCAAGCTGGTGATCGAGGGTGCCAACATTCCCATCACTCATGGTGCGGAAAAGTACCTTTACGAAAAAGGAGTGCTCTGTGTTCCCGATTTTATCGCCAATGCGGGTGGCGCGATCTGCGCGGCTATGGAGTGTCAAAGAGCCTGCCAGTCGGCGGCATTTCAAGCTATTGAGGAGAAGCTGCGGCGCAATACCCTGCTGGTGCTGGAGGAAGCTGCAACCAAAGGGATACTGCCTCGGGAAGCTGCCGTGGACCTCGCCGTACAGCGGCTGAAGAAAGCCATGGGTTATAGACGCTGGTCGCTGTTTTCGTCAGCTCCCGGCTTCGTATAGCAAAACACAACGATTCGCAAACAGAAGTCATGCAAACCTCGCGAAAACTGCCGTGGCGGTGGGTATAAAGGTTCTGCTGCGAAGATACGGGGTCGAGCTTGAGGACATAGACCGCATTTTTCTGGCGGTGTGGGGGGGTCGAGAGCATCCAAAACTAAGCTCTTTACAAGGTTTTACAGGCTCGTTAGGTCGTGTGCTGTTTAGGTATTAGGATTTTGAATTTTGAAATTGTTTGAAGGTTAAGTGTTTAGAAATTAGAGTTTAGGTTTTTTCACTCGTTATTGCGCAGGTTTGTGTAAGGCCTCTTTTATCGCATCTACGAGCAATCTACCTGCCTGCTGCATTATCGGTCTTTCAGGACCCATATACGCCACACACTCGTTGTCGTGCATCTGCGCAACCGCGTCTTCAAACGATTTCATATCTTTGTAAGACATACCCACGAGCTTCGGTGCGATTTTTGATGCCGTGCCGCAGGGCGTATCGCGAGTAACTTTTATGGTTTCGATAACCTTCTGTTTCGCATTAACCCTCAGCTCAAATTTCGGCATTCCGAAAGATGCGACAAACGATTTTACCTGTTCATTGTCGCTCGTATCCGTATCCAGCGAACAAAGAGGTTCTGGGAACTCAGTATGTACGCCATTCTTTTTTAGCTCCTCGGCAATCGAATATTTACCCTCCGGTATCAAGTTCGGGTCTTCGATAGGCCAGAGAACGGCCTTTGCCACTGTTCGTTCCGCGATGATTGGCACGAGGTCCCCTGCTTTTGGGAGTATGCCAAGCACCAGTAGAAGGTCACACTCGGGTAACGGGATGTCCTCCGGCATGTCCTTCTCCGGCTCGTCAAGCGACACGGATGCGACTTTAAGGTCGTATAAACCCACTATCTGCTCGGCAAACTCGCTCATAGCCAGATGCTCGGTTACCAGTTCCCCAAACGACCCGTGATAGAGTATGTATATTCGGTTATTCATAGAACGATTCTTAATCTTTTTTTATCAACGATAAAAAAAAAATTGGTATAAATCTTCTGTGCTACAGCATGATAAATTTTGAATAGGTCTGCGGTTATGGCAAGGAAGAAAAAAGGAAGGAAAACACGCATAATAAAGGTTTACTGCACTAAATGCCGGACTTTACTCTACAAATACCAAAAAGAAGGTATCGGGTCGCTGATAAAATGCTACAAAGACCGGATAAGCGAAGATTACACAGACGGCGATTTAAAATGCCCGAACTGTGGTGAAACATTTGCCAGAGAAGCGGTGTATCATAGGAAGCCAGCTAACAAGATTATCCGTGGTAACGTATATGTTAGACGTTAAATTTATGTTTAAATAAGAACAGACAGATAATAAAATAGTGCAGAACCACGAATACCTTTCTGCCGCCGTAACTCAGTTGGTAGAGTGCCCGGCTGTTAACCGGCTTGTCACAGGTTCGAGTCCTGTCGGCGGCGTAAATGCAAAAGTTTAAGTCCCCTCTCACAATTTGTGAGTGTGTGGAAGATATACATAATTACAAGAAGAAGGTGGAACGTGCCGAAGAGAGGGGAGAGGGCACGCAAATCATCATTGAGCGATGGAGATAAGGGGCTGATACTGGAATTTGTCAGCCACAAAATTGCGCGAGGGATAGGGGAAGCGTGAAGAAGTAGATTGGATAAGTTTGAGGAAGCCAAGGAAATTACCTGATGACCTTCTTACGGAGCACGAGACATCGGCAATGATAGATGTAGCGGAGAATTTTAGGGACAGGGCAATAATAGCGATGCTTTACGAAGGAGGTATTCGAGTAGGAGAAATCGGAAGCCTCATCAAGGTCCGGGACATAGATTTTGACCGGTATGGAGCGATAGCAGTGGTGCGTGGAAAGACAGGCATGAGGAATCAGTTTCGCCGACTCTGGCATTGATCCATTTATGAGGAATCGCAAAGAGATAACCAATTTTATCGGTTGGATTTGCAGGCTTGTCAAACCCATTGGCGTCACGATAACCCAGAAGCAGCCCCGTAGAGCCGTAGAGTCTCGCGATAGCATATAAGTTTTAACGAGCGGACGCGGAATTAACGAACGATACAGAAGTTGATAGACTTCAAAATACTCCTGAAGAGTTCTTAGAGCGATATTTTCCTAATATCTTTGTAAGGATTAAGGATGCGATGAAAGATATTTTGAATGAGGGGTGAGAGATGATCTCAGCAGCAATCCCAGTCCATAATATAATGAGAAAAAAGCAATAAGATGGAGGTGAGTGCTGCTGAACTAATAAGAGAGGATAGAGATGCTAGATAGAGTAATCCTGGATTCAAGTGTTATTGCAGCGATATTTTTTAAAGAAGAATCTTCTGAGAGGGCGGAAAGAGTTGCAGCGAATTACAAATTGATAACTGTTGATCTTGCAATTGCAGAAGTGGCAAATGTTGCATGGAAGAGGGTGGTGTTCTTCAACGAATCAAGGGAGGTTGCATTAAAGGCGCTGAGAAAGGGCATAGATTTTATTGTTGGTGCATGTGAGGTTATCAGTGCAAAGGAACTAATCGAAGATGCTTTTGAAATTGCGATTGCCGATAAAATTACGATATACGGTTCTCTTTTCATAGCCGCTTCAGAAAGGGAAAAGGTACCTCTTCTAACTACAGA
>QEXZ01000112.1 GCA_003160755.1 Methanomicrobiales archaeon | reverse complement strand
TATAGTCTCTTTTTGTTTTTCACATCATTTTTGAAAGCAAGGTAACCACCACAAATAGAACAATTCATTCCACAGGGTGCTATTAATTCTTCGTTCATTTCATCTTTTCCTTTTTTATAAAGAAGTTAAGAGCCGGACAGCAGATACTGCCCTGCTTGCAATGCATGCACGCGAGTTTTCCATAAAGAATCGGGTTTACAGCAAACCATGAAAAGACAGGATAAATCATAGCAATTAAGATTAGAAGATTAAAACCTCGTGAAATAAGAAGAGCTATCCCCACAATTAACGGAATTAGAACTACAAGAACCTGTGGAATGAAATCTTTAAAACCAAGCTCTCTTTCACAGAATTTTTCGGGATTGCTTTTCTTGAAAAATATTGCGGCTACAGCTCCTTTACCAAAGGCACATAATTTGCCGTAATAACAACAATGAATACACCCCTCCTTTAAAAAATAGAGTTCAAGAAGAGCGAGATACGCCACATATAAAAATCCCGTAATTAGGCTTAACGCAAACATTATATATGCTCCGGCAGCATAAACCGCAAGCATTAAGATATTAGCAAGAATAACGATCCATAAAGGATAGCCATCATATATTTTGGGCTTTTTCATTTTGTTTACCTCCGGACTTTCAGATAGAGGATGGTATATAGATACGTTTTGATTGTTTGGCGGTGGAACTTCCAAATCTTGCACGATTCTTTTTTGCAATCCTCTGCTTTGACCCCTCAACTCAGGCAAAACGATCTTCATGAAATTTGTTGCTATTATCAGGATCATCGGTCCCAAGAATAAACCCACAAAACCAAAGACCGCTATTCCAAAGATGTATGCAAAGAGCATCGTACCAGCATGTACGTGTTTTCCACTTATGTATGGTCTCAGAACGATATCGGGCGCGAAGTCCACCACAACAAACACAACAACAAGGAATAACAGAATAAACCACCAGTCCGTGAGGAGAATTCCATTTAGATATGCTTGAATCACGAGATAGATAGCTAAGGGAACCCAGATTAATTTCATACCTACCAACGGAATGAAGATTCCAAGCCCGCAGAGTATCGCCATCAAAATAGGATAGGGTATCAGCAACTGAGGTGGTGCAACAAGGTTAAGAAGCCAGAAGGTTACTGCTGCGATCAATGCGGTTAAAACTGCCGTCAGAATATTACCAAAATATACCGTGTGAAGATCTGAATCGACCCCATCAAAGAACTTCTTTGTTAGCTCTGGTTTACCCCCAAGAAAGGTATCTGCTATCCATTCCCTGAGTTTAGTGGCATCCTTCAGGAGATAAAATGCGATTGCGAACGTAAGGAACAACCGGAAGAGGATAGCGAAAAACTGGGAGAAAATGCCTGAAAAACTGGTTATTAGAGTAAGAATTAAAACCCATGTATCTCCCTGACTGAACAAAGTAGAAATATCATCCAGTTTTATAGTACTTGCAATACCCTCAAAATTTTTAAAGAGTTCTTTGACATAACCCATGTGCCCAAAATCTACCTGAGTAAGAAATTTACTCAACTCAATATATGCAATACTCAATGTAAAAATGCTTATAAGAACTATCGGCAGCACAACAAAGAATAAAGAAATGAATGCACCCACACTCTTGTGTTTGCATCTTCTGTCAAATTTACTGTACATTGGTCTTGCAACATAGTATATGAATATTCCATAAATGAGCACATCAAGGAACGGGAATAACATATACGCTAATAGAGCAATGGAAATCAGACCCAGGATCTGCCAGTATAACTTACTGCGTATTTCTTCTCTAAGATTCATTTCATTAATAGTCTTTCTTTTTACTATTTATCCTTTTTCAATTCCATTTAAAACTGTTCTCATTCGTTGACAAGCGAAAGCCGTATTTATTCCCTAACTTTACATGTTCCTTCTTCATTCATAGCATTAAAAAACGCAATATTGAAATTCACAAAATTATCAAAAGGGTCACCTTCACACCTTATCAAATCATTGATCTGGTATAAGGCGGGCATGCTATAAATTGCAACTTTTGGATTTTGTTTTTTAGAATTTTTACTCATTTTTACCACCAGACTTTTAGATAGATGAGGGTATACAAATAACATGCGTATTTTTTTTGCAATGGCGTATAGCACCTTGCAAATAAAAACCGATAGGCAAATGTACGGAAATCATTTTTTTTCTTTTATCCGCTGTTGTGCGAGTGCGATAGCACCGAAGCGACTTAAAGGAGCGAGAGTTCCGATCCTCGACTTAGATTAACAATCATTCCTTTTTAGATAATACGAGGCGGTCTAACAATACAAAAACGGGAGAAAAAGAAAGGCAAATAGAGCTTTAAATCCCAAAAGAAGCGAAAATTTTAGTGCCAAAAGCAATTGCGGGACAGCCTCAATACATTTGTAAAAACTTCACCATCTCAAAAATGGAACATCGAAAAAAATGGAAAAGCTTTTATGCTCTGAAATCAGAATATCAAAATGAATAGCGTTATAAATATGACGCTTGAACTTACGTTAGGTGGTGGTATGAAGCGACTAATAATCATCTCCCTCCTGTTAATTCTGCTCTTGCCCAATGTTCAGGCACTGGAGATGCTATCTGGGGATCAGGTATCTGTTGATTCGCCAATAGATGATGATGTTTTTGTTGCAGGTGGCGATGTCAATATAAATGCCCCAGTTACGAGCGTTGTAATAGCAGGTGGCGATGTCAATATAAATGCACCGATAAGCGGTGATGTTTTCGTTGCGGGCGGTAAAATATCAGTTAAATCAGATGTTGGCGGTAAAATTGTAGCTGCGGGTGGCGATATAGATCTGAAAGGCGATGCAAGAAATGCTGTGATTGCAGGAGGCAATATTAGCATCCACTCTACCTCTGTTATTAGCAGGGATGCAGTCATTACAGGTGGTAATGTTCTCAATGCAGGTACGATCATAGGCAACTTAACCGTAAGAGCCGAGAATTTTCAAAATACAGGAAGTGCAGGCAGTGTAGATTTCGAGAAAAGCGAAGGTCTGCAAGGTGTAGAAGAATTGATGATTAAAATGATGAATATTCTTTATATTCTCATAGGCGTTGGATTTTTAATACTCGGCATAGTCTTACTCAAGTTGTTCCCGACACAATTCCTTATGGTTGAAGCGGAGGTAAGGAACGCTCCTGTGAAAAATACCGTAGTAGGATTTGCCCTTATAATTGCATCTGTAATTGTGATAATCTTGCTTGCTGTAACCATTATTGGTTTTCCTGTTGCGTTAATTATGGGAATGCTTTTTATCATAGCATTGATGTTCTCCAGTCTTTTCGTATCCTTCGCCATTGGCAGAAAGATTGTTGACTTGTTTAAATTCGAGACCAATGACATACTGATTTTTGTCATCGGCTTCATCATTTTAAGCCTGCTCTTCAGAATTCCCTATGTCGGTGTGTTAATAGGTATTGTAGCAATTAGTTTGGGATTTGGTGCGATTATTTACACATTGCAGAAGAACTGGCAGAGCATAACTACCAGTCTTGTCTGAATTCAAATCAATAATAAAGAAAGGGTGATATGGGGTCAAGGAAATGACACAAAATGAGTCAACGGTTTGCAGCTAAAAGAAGTTGCCGAAGGCAATTTGGTGAAATCTTCGATTTGTCTTTTATCCGCTGTTAGACGACCCGTTAGGGCAAAATTGCATAGCAATTTTGAGTGATCGCTCGCCACTTCTTTTACTTCCTGCCAACGTATATCCCGTATCCAAAGTATTCCAACAACTTCTTAGGATGTTTCCACCCCTCTTTTTTCATTTCTTTTATCGCTTCTCTGTGAGCGGAACTTTTGAGGTATAATGACAAAAGCCCACCACATGCTTTGAAAATTCCTCTGAAACCTACCATTCTAATGTCACTAACGAATTGCCCTATGGGGAATTTGTATGTTTTCACTACAATATCACGGAGTCTCGAGCCTTCCAGCAATTCTTCCCAACCATCGGAAGTTTCCGGTTTACAACCACCAGCACTGCGAAATACATATTCGACTACTTCTGTTGGAATCGGCGTCTTTATCCAGGTAGCCTCATTAAGTCCAACGTATCCTCCTGGCTTTGCTACTCGCACATATTCACTTACCGCTTCTCGTTTATCTTCTGGAAATGCGGTTATGGATTCGCTGATTACTGCATCGAAAAGAGCGTCCTCGAACGGAAGATCTTGTGCATCTGCTACTCCAAATTCAACTCTACCTTCTACGCCATCTCTTTCTGCTCTTTCCGTTGATCTGGCAATCATCTCTTCACGAATATCTACACCAACAACTCGGCACCCATACTTTTTTGCAATGTAGCAAGCACTCATTCCAACACCACAACCGACATCCAATATGTATGTATCTTTGCCTATGTGGCATAACTCAATGAGTTCCCTTGTGGTCTTTAAACCCCCCATGTGTTTTGTGAATCCCATCTCGGCTTGCAAATCGAAGTATGGATTTTCTAATTCTAAAATCTCTTTTCGTGATGATTGTTTTTTATTCTTCATTTTTTTCACTCCGAATGAACATTTTTTGATCCTTAAGAGGATTTCGGCAGTGGAAGCAAATCGATATGAAGCAGGAGCCCGTTATTATTTGAGCAGTCTAAATTTGGATGTACCTATCAATGCTATACCAATGATTACTATAACTGTGGCAATACCTGAGTTGCTTTCTCCAAAGATATTTCCATGAAACATTATTCCTGCTCCAATTAATGCAATACAAATTCCTGCTACAAATTGAATTTTTTGCTTCATAATCATAATTAAATATTTATTGTTATATACCTAAGTTTCAGACTTTATATACTCGACCCCCAGCACATTCATAATTTGCCTTTGTTCCCGTGAGGGAATGGACAATTTCGATGTTGTGATGCCCCCATTTGGATTAGTGACTACAACATACTTCACCCGACCCAGTTGTTTCAACGCATACTCGGCGCTCATCTTCAATCCTCCTTTTTTGAGCATGTATTCAAGAGTTTTCATCAATAGATATGAAAGGTAGCATATAAATATGTGCGCTTTAACTCTTCCATCCAACCAGTGTCTTATCGGTCTGAGTTCAATTGGCTGTTTAATGCAGCAAAACGCCTTTTCTATCCCGTCCTTGTCATAATATGCAGAAATTATTTCTTTTGCACCCATCATAATCCGTGTACTCATCAATGCGTATTTACCATCAAGCCTCTCAGCATCCGCTATTTTATCGCCACGTCTGTTAAAATCAATTGTTATTCTGTCCTCTTCTGAGGAGTATGTGC
>QEXZ01000111.1:2470-5321 GCA_003160755.1 Methanomicrobiales archaeon | reverse complement strand
CAGCTTGTAGCTCTCGCTTTTGTAAGAGACAGGGTGCTAATGCCGAAGCACACGTATGGCGAATATGAACTTGCGGCGAAGATGATGGGCGGAACAATCAACCGAATAGAAATGCCGGGTCTGCATGTCTATCCAGAGCGGATTGTAGACGAAATGAAGCCAGATGACGTGGTATTCCTTTGCAATCCGAATAATCCAACCGGGCAGTATCTTGGTAAAAATGAGTTGTGGCAGATAATAGAAGAAGCGGAGAGAGAGGATGCACTGATAGTATTGGATGAAGCGTATATTGACTTTGTCGAAAATGCTTTTCCATCGCACACCTTTTCCACGCGGAATTTAGTTATTCTAAGGTCACTGACGAAATCTTATGCAATCCCGGGTATACGGCTTGGATACGCGATTTCATCAGAAGAGAACATAATGGCGATGAGAAAAGTAAAAGTTCCATGGAGTGTTACCGCATTTGCACAGCGCACGGGGTCGGCAGTGATAAGCGGCGCAGAAGGTTCAGACGAATTTTTAGCGGATACGAGGAAGAAGATAAAAAGAAACAAGGTAAAAATAGAAAACCGGCTTAGAGAGTGCGATATGCATGTAGAATCGGATGCTAATTTTTATGTTCTGGATGTGGGACCTGAAAAAGCAAGTGAAGTGAAAAGAGAACTTTTGAAGCAGGGTCTTCTGGTAAGAGATTGCACGTCCTTTGGCTTGCCTTCGCATATAAGGTTTTCGGTGAGGCAGGAAGAGGAGAATGAGCGGTTAATGGATGCACTGGATATGCTCAATAAATAAACAGTGGAAAAACCAAAATGCAATGCGCTGATGGGGGAGGAGCGATTAAAAATTACCAGATGACTTCCACTTCTTGCAATTCTCCAATTTCACCATCGTCAGTCAGTAATGCTTGAGAATCCGTCGTTAAATGTGCGGCTACAATCATTCTATCATGAAGATCAGGTAGACCTATTTTCGTCACTTTCCTCCAGCCGACGATTGATAGATTCACGAGGAACATATTTTCGGATGCTTCCAAAACGTCAAGAAGCAACGAAATCTTTTTTAACGGAATATTTACACCAAAAATCTCTCTTCCTTTAAGTATCGTGTATATTGCTTCTCCAACGGCAATTTCAGGAACTTGTATTCTTACCAATCCACTCTCTGCTTGTTTAAAAATTTCATTGGATTTATGCGGTAATCTATCCGCTAAGTAAGATAGGACTGCCACAGCATCAGCGGTGAACAGTTTCATCTCATTTAATCCTCCATTCCGACCTTAGTTTTCTGATGAACTTTGATGCTTTTTCTACATCTATCTCCCTTATTGACCCTCGTAAACTTTTCATGTCACACCTACGTTTCACCATAATTCCATTCTCAACGGGAATCAGTACAATTGGTTCTCCGTCATGCAATTCATATTGTTCCCTAAGGGATTCCGGAATGGTAATTTGCCCTTTTGATATTTTTATTTGTGTTGTAGCTCCTGCACTCATGTTTTATCCCTCCTTTATCAAGTAACGTATTATAAATTAATTATTCTCCTTATTTAAAAGTGTTTTTTAAATACCAATTTTATGAAAATAGAAAGAGAGAAAGGGTATATTGCGGTGCATGGAGATTTCAATGTCTTGAGTTCTGCGGTCTATAACGGTGGTTCTGTCAGGGCGTGCAGCACGATAATAAACCTGAACGTGAGCGAGGATTTCCATGGCGATGCTTTTGCGGTCTTTGATTTGATCATCGAGGAAAAAAAATTAGAAAGGGAAAAGGTGGTTGGAATAATGACTGCAGTGCCAATGGAGAATGCAGTAATCAGGAAGAAAGGAGATATAACGGCGATTATCACCGCGGGCATATCCGCATCAACGATAAACATAATCTTAGTGATAGAGAAGGACCTGTCTCAGGCTGCGATGGCAAATACGCTAATTGTAGCAACAGAAGCGAAAACAGCAGCACTATTTGACCTTGATATGCGTGATGAGCAGGGAGACCTGTTTACGGGTGATTCTACCGATTCCGTGGTTGTTGCCTGTAAAAGTTTTCCTAAAACTTTTGTCAAAAACGCTTCGCAGTTCGCAGAAGCAAAGGAGGAGATATTTGCAGGCAAGGCGACGAAATTAGGGAATGCAGTGTACGGGGTGGTGAGAAAAGGCGTAAAGGAAGCTCTTTTTCAGTACAATGGGCTAACGGTGGACAGACCGATACTGAAAAGGCTGGAAGAACGAGGGATATATTTGGAAGATATGGTATCAACAGCTATGGAACTCTATGTGCCACCCGTAGAAGGAGAAGCAGGAGAACAAGAGCTAAAAAGGAGGTTGGAAGCGACAATAAAGAAAGAATGTTCGGATGTGAACGTGGCATTGCTACTGGCAGCGGCACTCCATTCGGATGAGGAAGAGATAAGCAAGGGTAGAGCAGGTAAGGCGGGTGAGGAAGATGCAGCCTGTATTGTCGCTGATGAGCTAATAGGAATTGACATAGCGGAATATATAGGAGGAAAAAAGGCGTTTTTTAATTTCTTTTATTACGATACGAGGAAACCCGGGATATTGAGCCAACTGGATGTTTTCATGGATGATGCCATTGGTGGACTAATAGCAGGCTGCATGAGTAAGATGCTTGGCTAACACTTTTTCTTTTTTGTACAAAAAAGAAAACCTGTGCTAAAAGAAAAAAAACAAATTTCTTTGGTAAAGCTTTCTTTTCTAAAGAAAGGTTTGTAATGAACTACTTAGTAAAGATTCATTTATACAATACAATGCTTGACCTAATCAGTTTCCTAACGCAAATACCCGTAACAAAAGGAACAAACATAGAAGAAGTAGCAGCCGCAGCCGAA
>QEXZ01000111.1:0-2370 GCA_003160755.1 Methanomicrobiales archaeon | reverse complement strand
TGTAATGAACTACTTAGTAAAGATTCATTTATACAATACAATGCTTGACCTAATCAGTTTCCTAACGCAAATACCCGTAACAAAAGGAACAAACATAGAAGAAGTAGCAGCCGCAGCCGAAAGTTATCTCTTCCCTTTTGTCACTTTAATACATATAGCGTTATACAAAGAATAATGTCAACTAAAATCATAATTTTATGGGTAATAGCAGTTATATTAGTAATGGTAATAGCAATATCTCTCTCTTTTTTTATGCACAAACCCGCAGAGCCTGAGCCCGTAGAGTACAAAAACAAAATTCCTATGCAAAAAATAGAAGTAGGAGGAAGAATAAAACTTCCTGAGCCAAGTTATACGGGTAACACTTCAGTAGAGACGGCATTATCGAAAAGAAGGTCAATAAGAGATTATTCTGGCGAGAACTTAACCCTTGATGAGGTATCGCAGCTACTGTGGGCTGCTCAGGGTATCACCGCTCCCTGGGGAGGAAGAACGGCACCTTCTGCTGGTGCGCTATATCCCCTTGAGCTATACATAGTTGTGGGAGATGTAGAAGGCATTGACAAAGGCGTTTATAAGTACAGCCGAGAAGAACATGAACTGGAAAAAGTTAAGGAAGGCGACATACGGGCTGAACTTGCAGATGCTGCTATTGGGCAGGCATGCATAAGAGATGCTGCTATAGACATCGTATTTACTGCGGTTTATGAACGAACAACGAGGAAATACGGGGAACGAGGAATTAGATATGTGCACATGGAAGCAGGGCACGCAGCACAAAACGTTTATTTGCAGGCTGTTTCATTAGACCTCGGAACGGTAGTCACAGGCGCATTTATTGACGACCGAGTAAAAGAACTCGTGAATGCAGGAGAGCAAGAGAAAACGCTGTATATAATGCCCGTTGGGAGAAAAGGATAACCAAAACAATGCTCGACCTGATCAGTTTTCTGACGCAAATACCGGTAAGAAAAGACGTGAGAATAGAAGCAGTAGCCGCCAGGACGTACCTTTTCCCTTTCGTCGCATTATTAATCGGATTGGTCGTCGCTGCGGTAGCTTTTGTCGTTTTTGAATGTTCGGGTTCAGCACCCGATATTGCCGCTTTGCTCGTTCTGCTCGCTATTTACTTTGTTACGGGTTTGATGCATCTGGACGGTTTAGCAGATTTCTTCGATGGTGTAATGGCAGGAGGAACTAAGGAAGACAAGAGAAGAGCGATGAAAGACGAGAAAATAGGAATAGCAGGATTGTTTGCCACTGTTTTTGTTATCCTATTGAGCTTTTTCGCTATCGAAACCATATGCACGAGCTTAACAAAAACAGCTCCCGCTCACAGCTTTGATTTACGCTCATTTTATCATTTCGCTTCTGTATTCGTAATTGCAGAAGTTTCGGCAAAGATAAGCATGAACACCTGTATGATATTCGGGAAATCAGAAGAAGGTGCAGGGGGAGGTAGGGGTATGGGTGCTTTGTTTATTCACTCGTGCTCAAAATCAGGGTACGTGGTGGCGCTCATATCTGCTATACTTATCTCTTTAATCTTCACTGCGTTTTCATTGCGTTTCTTTATCGTGTTTACTGGCATCGCAGTCGCGCTATTCGTTTCTCGCATTGCGAAAAGCAATTTCGGCGGTGTGGGCGTAAGCGGGGACGTAATAGGGGCATCAAACGAACTCGCAAGATGTGCGACTCTTCTTGTATGGGCAATCATTATAGTATAGTCAAGACCGCTTTATTTTTATCACCGCTCTATCCTCACCACCCGCGAATGAATTCAGGAGCATCCACGTTTGTCGTGGAATAAAACACTATTTTTGAAGATCATCAAGTGGTTTAGGTGAATGAGTATCTATGATGAATTGGAACTAGTCGAAATAATAACTTTTGGTTTAACTCCTTCCAGGTATTCACGACTCTTCTGCAACATTTCGTCATATTGACCATAAACAAACATTAGATCTGCAATACCTGGCTGTTGCTGTGCACTTTTTATAAGCTCTTCAAGCTCCAATTTTATTTTCCGTTCGCTCATCTTCATTTCACCCCTTAGTTATTAATTATGTTCATTAATCTACATATACCTACTCTTCTTATCCTTCTATGTGTCATTACCCATACTTAAGAATGAGTGCCTGTGACTTAAAAGGATGGACCTGTCCAACATTCACAACCAAGCATACACCCCAATATCAAACTCTTTGTAGCTTTTCTTGTCTCGGCAACGTTTTTTTTTTTGCAAAGCAAAAATATGTTTTCTTTAATAAACTTTTCTTTTGTAAAGAAAAGTTTAATGATAGCGATAATCCTTGCAGGCGGGAAGAGCAGTAGATTAGGAGAAGGAAAAGAGAAGGCACTCATAAAGAT
>QEXZ01000110.1 GCA_003160755.1 Methanomicrobiales archaeon | reverse complement strand
CCAGATTAAACCGCATAAAAAATGTATGAACCGATAAACGTTGTGCTTTTTTAAATCGGAAGATTAAAACGCAATCCTCCGGGATGTCTTTTTTGAACATTAATCCCCTTCGTTGCTGCCAAAAGCCGTCCGCATATTCAATTTGCATGTTTTTGGATTGACCCTCTTAAGAAAAGAGATTGAAAAGTTAAATTGAAGTCAGAGAATAACCACTAAACCCTTTCTTTTGTAAAGAAACATTCATGACCCATTTATGACCCCTTTGACCCCTTTAGTAATGAATAATAAGTCCCTTTCCGGGTTACTCCTTGTTTTTCTAACAAATTCAGCACCACCAATGCAGTGAGTTCCCTTGTAGCTGTTGGCTTAGAAGTCTTTCCTATTCTCTGATATTCACTATTCGTAATTTTGCCTTTTTCTTTAACATACATCACTGCTTTTATCTGCCTCTCATTGAGCCCCAGCTTGGCCAAATATTCTTCATTATAAATATCTTTATGTAACGTTACCTGAAAGCCTCCGTCCAATTCTTTAAACACTGGCTCCGGGAAACCTAATTCATGGCATTTGTCAAATATTCGCTGTATCCCGCTACCATAGTTCTCGATAAGCCCTGTATCATAGAAGATCATCGAATTTTACGCCCCACACAACTCCACTTCGGAATAAAGAGGATGTCTCACAACTCAAAATAGCAACAAAAAGCATTAACGCCTTCTTTTTATCTATGCCATCACCGTTGATTTAATGGTTTATCTTTCTCTACATTTCACCTGAAAAAAGCAATGAAGGTGAAAAGCGAAGCGAATATGAAATAAGCTTGAGAAGGGTTTTTGAAAATTAAGGAATTATAACAAAAAAATAAAAGAGGGGTAAATTTTGTTATTTCCCCTTTTATTCAACTTTTTTTTCTATGCTACTGCTTCCAAGACGTCTTCTGCTTTCACTGTCTTCCTTCCGGCATGTTTGGCGAGGCTTACGGATTTTGCCGCTACTTGTTCGCCATATTCTTCTAATACCTCTACCAATGCCTGACTCGCATCTTCGCTTACTCTCTCTGCTCCGGCGTTTCTCATTAACCTGGTTACAGGTGCTGTTGGTATTTCAGCCATTTCTATCACTGTGATTATGTAATGGGTCGGTGTATATAAGCTTTTCGGTTCTTAAGATATTTGTAGAATACGGATATTTTTTCATACTCTACACTAAAGATTATGGTATCATGAAACCGGAGTTACTTTCGGAACTACTGTAAACACTACTAATATTATTTCTCTTCCACTAACCCTATTTCTTATTTTAAAGACGGAAAGTGGAGCAATTAGAAGAAAGGGCTTAAAGCCAAGACTTTAAGTGCAACTTTTATACTTTAGGTGCAAAGCAGGCGTAGCACCCCGCAGCCCACCATGCGAATTTTTCGGCGATTGCAATTTGCGGAGTGCAATTGATTTTGCGGTGATGCGGATGCGGGGTTGGAGGCGTGGCCGGCTTTGCACTAAAATAGGATTTTTTTTATGCCCTATGATGAATGTATATTAAAATACCAGTAATAAAAGAAGGTGATTAAAAAATGGAGGAACTTATGAACATCTACAATCCAATTGACCTTCTCTTCGGTGGTATGGAAAAGCTTGGCCCAGGGGGCAATGTACATACCCTGCATCTCCTGCGTCTTCTCCCGAAACAGCAGTTTCGCGTCATCGTTGACGCAGGTTGTGGTGTAGGTCGTCAGACAATGGTGCTGGCCAAGGAACTCGGTACACTGGTTCACGCAGTTGATTCGCATGAAGCATTCTTGAATGACCTGACGCAGCGCGCCAAGGAAGCAAGAATTGAGCATCTTGTACAGACGCATTGCATAGACATGAAGGACATTCCGGACGTCTTTCAACACATCGATCTACTCTGGTCGGAAGGTGCAGCGTACAACATCGGCTTTTCCAACGCACTGACCATATGGGCATCTGCGATAAACCCAGACGGCTTCGCTGTAGTAAGTGAATTGTCGTGGTTACGCGAGCAAGTTCCCAATGCGGTGAGGGAGTTCTTCCAATCCGGTTATCCAGACATGCAATCTATTCAACAAAACCTCGCGGTCGCTGAAAACGCAGGGTACAGAGTGCTAACCACTTACACGCTTCCCAAGGAGGCATGGGTGGAAGGCTACTACGACGTTCTTGAGCCACGCGCGAAAGCTCTTATCGATCATCCAGACTCATCCGTCAGGGATTTTGCGGTCGAGACCGTCAAGGAGATCGAAATCTTTAGATGTTCCGAAGATAGCTACGGCTACGTCTTCTATGTACTCCAACGTACCTAACAACCGGTTACAGCGGACGATGCTGAACCGGAGCGTTATGGTAAAGCGGATTGAATGGTTAATAATACTATTTCAAAAGTACATCCATGTACTTTTGGAAACTGGATTGACAAACGCCGAGCACTACACCTAACAGCGGCTACACGACTCCGCTTCGCTTCGTCCAAATTGGCACCCTTTAGTCGCCAACTCGTGTAGCCGCAAAACGTTATACGAAATGGCGGTTAAAATCTCCATAGAAAAAAGGGCTTAAAATCTACACTTTAGGCACCACCCCCGCTTAGCACCTCGCAGCCCACCACGCAAAATTTTCGGCGGGTGCAATTTGCGAAGGTGCAATTTAATTTTCGTAAATGCTGACGGAATATTTTTCAAATCGAATGTGGCATAACACCCAATAACTTTACAAACCTCCCAAAAGCCCAAAGCGAAAAGCATTTAAAGGGGTAGGGCAGTCATAACATATATGGGTGGGAAGACATAATTATGGATGAAGAAGAAAGATATAAGAGGGCAAAAGCGAGGGTGGAGGAGCTAAAAGGATTTTACGAACATTTAACAATTTACATCGGTGTGAATATAACACTCGTCATTATTAACCTCGTTACAAGCCCAAATGTCCTATGGTTTTACTGGGTAACCGTTTTCTGGGGAATCGGTATTATTTGGCATGCAATAGATGTTTACGGCAAGCTGGGCAAAAGGTGGGAAGAGAAGAAGATAAAAGAACTCATGGAAAAGGAGGAAAGAAAATGAAAAATAAAAAAAATATTTTATGGGATATTGGCAATCTTGGCAATCGTTCTGATCAGCGGCTGTGTGGAAGAAGAACCAGAATCTTGTGCAAAGGAAGGGGAACAATTCTCATCAGTCTATAAAGATGAATATCCTGAACACTGCTGCGAGGGATTAACCGAATGGCACAGCGGATTTGATACACGCATTTCAATTGCAGATGAATGTTACGAAACGGGTTTACTAGCTGGATCTCCTGTTGGAACGTGTATAAATTGTGGGAACGGGATCTGCGAAGACATTGAAAATCCATGTAATTGCCCGGAAGACTGTAAAGGAAAAAACAAATCCGATTTTCTCAGCATTGGTGAATTTTGTCAGAGTGAGGATTGGAGTCAAACCTTTTCTGAAGCATGTGAAGAAATTATTAAAGATTTCCCAATATGTGAGTTATGCATATCCCCCCCAATAGAACCAGCACCAGGACCGCTAACAACCCACGGGTATGTTTATGACGATAAACTCGGCTATGGTTTTGTGTATCCGGATGGGTGGGAAGTGCATGTTGAAGAAGGCGACTTTCCGGACAAAAGTATCAAAAAAGTCGTATCGTTCGAAAAGAAAATAGTTAAGGGCCAAGGACAAGTTTCAGTGGAACTCGGATTAATGATAAAATCCGTCACCGATTTACAGGAAGTTAAAAATGAATTCAAGGAAGGATTAGAGAGGTCCGGTCTGCCAATCTTAAATGAGACTGCAATCTCGGTAAATAATATAAGTGGGTACGATATACTCTCTGGAACACCTACTTGGAAACTGAGACAGGTAGCCTTTTTCGCCGATGGAACGGCTTACATTTTCAAATATTCATCCCAGGAAGAGTTTTATCGTATGTATGAAGAGACTTTTGACAATGTCATAAATTCATTTATCATTGAATAGAAGGGGTGTGGACGTCCCTTCGCCGACTGCACTCACTACGTTCGCTGCGTATAACATTCCTTAGAACTCTTTTCCTTTTTCCTTCACTACATTTTTATGTGCCTCCAAATGAAAAAATAAAAAGAATATGAAGAACTCAACCAAAAACAAAAGCGATGGAATTCTTTTACTTGCAAGACGCTATACGCCATTGCAAAAATACGCGGGGTATTTGTATACCATGCACCTATCTATAAGTCAGGCAGTAAATATGGACAAGCGTCAATTGATTGAGGTGTTGAAAAGGAATCCAAAAAATGTTCGTTTTAGAAAATTGTGTAAGATTGCTGAAGCATTTGATTTTAAATTTAGAGGAGGGAAAAAAATATGTATAAGTACGCAATAGAAATATTTTATAGTGAAGAAGGAATTTGTTGACATGCGAACTACATACCATCTGGCTATCAGTAAAAATCTTGTAAGTGACGCGCAATGGTTGATCACCTGCGGAGACCCGGAGAGAACCGATAAAATTGCCGCTCATCTGGATGATTCTGAAATGATCGGTAATAATCGAGAATATAGAACCTGGATAGGAACGCTACAGAATACGAAAGTAGCAGTAATTTCACATGGTATAGGTGGACCAGGGCTTTCGATAATGTTAGACGAGGCATTCAAGATTATGCCGGTATTAAAAGGGGTAATTCGTGTTGGCACCTCTGGCGGTATAAATAAAGAAGCATCAGCAGGGAAAGTCGCTATTTCCGAAGGTGCGGTAAGATTAGACGGGGCATCTTCACAAATTATTCCTGACCCGGAATATCCTGCCGTTCCGGACATTAAGATGACGTATGAATTGATTCAGATGGCGGAAAAACTTGCGATTCCTTATGTAAGTGGAATTACCGTTTCTACGGCAACACTTTATACCGGCCAGGGAAGACAAGATGGATTTCGGGGATACCAGCCAAAAGAGCCCAGATATAGCGATGCCGTGTCTTATTGGAGCAGGCTAAGTGCGGTAAATATGGACATGGAATGCTCATTGCTTTTTATTATGGGAAGACTGTTTAATATCCCCTCCGCTTGTGTGACCGGCATTATTGACGAACGATTGAACAGCGGCGATATTATCGTTGAGCAAAGGGATATAGCAATAGAGAGGGCAATACGGCTTGTTATAGAATATCTAAGGAGTCGGATTTTCGATAATGTGGGGGAATAATATGAATATGTGGAAAGGCTCATCACATAGGTTACCAAAAAGGCTCATCACATAGGTGACTCTTATTTGTCGAGTTAGGGTCATCACATCGTACACCGTTTTAAGTCTTCCAGATATCTTCTCTGCGAGGATTGATCGCCTCATTTACAT